>CAILVY010000032.1 GCA_903837785.1 Candidatus Hydrogenedentota bacterium | reverse complement strand
TCCTTGTCCATATACGCCAGATCCTCGTTGGACAAGCCCCAGATCGTGGCGTTGTTGATGCCCACGAAACGGCAATCGCCGTAATCGAAACTGAAACGCTCGTCCCCATACAGGAACTTGAAGGCGGCGTAATCCTTCCCGGGGCCTTCTTCATGATTGCCCGCGACAGTGAGGAACGGGACCGGCGCAATGGCCTTCATCAAGGGCAGATGATAGGAGACAAATTCCTCGACGCGGCCGTGGCGTACGATGTCGCCGGTCCCCAGGATGAACGCGGGTTTTTCCTGGGCGGCGGCCTTGAAAACTTTCTCCGCAACGTCGTAGTTGCTGCGCGTGTCCCCCAGAACGACAAAGCTGAAGCCCTCAGGCTTGGGCGGCTGCGACTGAATCCGCTGGATGACCGCCGCATAGCTCTCGGTTGCCTTCGCGGGCTCGAGCTTTGTCAGGTCCTGCGGTTCGGCCTTGTCGCAACCCCATAGTGGCACGAGCGCGGTTGCGAAGAGGAGCAGTAATAAGATCGAGTAGCGGGTCGTGCGCATTGTACAGGGCTTCCTTGGGCCGTTTGTAGGGGGCGGCACATGTTTGAGACTGTAGAACACGGGCTGTGGCAACAAGTATTCCGTTCGAAAGCGAGTCCACCCACAGTATAAAATACCCGCGCAAGGAGATTACATCACAATGGAATACGTCCGATTCGGGAAAACAGGCGTGCAGGTTTCGGAACTGTGCCTGGGCACGATGACCTTCGGGAACGAGGCCGACGAGGCTACTTCGCGGGCGATTATGGACCTCGCGCTGGAACGCGGCTTCAATTTCTTCGACGCCGCGCACAACTACAACAAGGGCGAAACGGAACGGATTGTGGGCCGCTGGATGGGCACAAAGCGCCGCCAAATCATCCTCACTTCGAAGGTCTTCTTCCCCGGAGGCGGCGGCATGAATGATCAGGGCCTGTCCCGGCGGAATATCGTCTTCTCCGTCGAAGAATCCCTGCGCCGGCTCCAGACCGACTATCTGGACATCCTCTATCTGCATCACTGGGACGAGGCCGCCGCGCTCGAACAATCGCTGTCAGCGGTGGACATGCTGGCGCGGCAGGGCAAGATCCTCTACTGTGCCGTATCCAACTTCGCCGCCTGGCAGGTGATGAAGACGATCGGTCTGGCGGAACAGAAAGACTTCCCGCCGATAGTCGCGATGCAGCCGATGTACAGTCTCGTGAAGCGCCAGGCCGAGGTCGAACTGTTGCCGCTCGCGGAACACGAGGGCCTGGCGGTCTGCCCCTACAACGTGATTGGCGCGGGATTGCTCACGGGCAAGTACCTCGAAGGCAAGCAGGGCCGCCTGACTGAAACGGAGATGTATCGGCAGCGCTATGCCAATCCGGCGTACAACGAAATCGCGGAGCGGTTTGTCCATTACGCACGGGAGAAGGGCGTGTCCCCGGCGGCGCTCGCGGCGGCGTGGGTGATGGCACATCCCGCCGTGACCTCGACTATTCTCGGCGCCCGCAACCTCGATCAGTTCCAGGACACGCTGAAGTGCCTGGACCTTCGCCTGAACCCGGAACAGCGCGCGGAGATCACGAGACTCTCCATCGATCCGCCGCTCGCCACGGACCGCGAACCGATGGCGGCCATGAAAACCCGCGGGTGGTGAGGAAGCCGGATCAACTGTAGAGGCCGGATGTCGCTCAGCGGATAAGCAGGTCTTCTCCGCCGATGCGGGCGGGGCTTTCGCCGACGATCCGGTCGTCGATGTTGCTGAAGAGATCGGAGATGTTGCTGATCGCGGTGACGTCCTGGCCGCCATAGGCGCCCATGCGGCCGCCGTAGCCCCCGTTCATGCCCATGCCGTATCCGCCGCCGCTATAGCCCATGCCGCCCATGGCCATGTTATTCCCGCCATATGCGCCGCCATACATGCCGCGCTGGCCGCCGTAGGACCCGGCATTTGGGCCGTATCCGGCGACGCCACCCGGACTCCGCAGCACGACTTTCGGCAACGAATCCGCACCGGCGTTGTTGATCTGATAGACGCGCGTTTCCAGGGCCTCCCAGGCTTCCGTCCGCAGGCGTTCCGGCGAACTGATGAAAATCACATCGCCTTGTACCCGATAGTCAAGATTCATGCCCCGGAGGATCGCTTTCAACGCATCGCCCATCCGTACATCATTGAGTTTGATATAAGGCACCCGTCCGTCAGTGACGTACTTGCTGTCGCGCGGCGCAAGCCCAGCACTCGCCTCGCCGGACAAACGCAGGACCCGTGCAGGTTCCCTCGCCGGGGGGCCCGGCTGCTGGGTGAAGGTGGACTGAATGGGGGAGAGGGCGCGGGCCGGCGCGCTGGGCGCGGTCTCGCCGTGCCGCTTCGCATTCGCTTCTTTCCAGCGGGCAAGCAGCGCCTCGCGCTCCGCGGGTTCGGCGCTGAGCGAAAGGCTTCCCGGCGCCACGTTGGTCTTCGGCACGGTCAGGACTGTCCCGCTGTCCGGAAGCTGCACGTAGAACAACGACTCGCTTTGGCGTACATAGACGTCGCGATACGTTGTGCCGTCCACAATCAGGGTGTCCGCCTGGCCCGCCACTGCGGCCGTCACCGCGAGCAAGGCCATCATGAGGGAACGAGCGTGTTTCATGTCCGAAACCTCAAGGTTCTGACTCCCGTACGAAGTATAGCATGGCCCGGGCGCCTCGGGGGCCCGGGAATCCGCGGCTGAAACGGACGGCGCCACAAATGCTCAATGTGCTAAAGCCTCTTCGCGTATTGGGCCATGGCCTCGGGGCAGAGTTCGATGCCCAGTCCGGGGCCTTGGGGCAGGCGGATGAAGCCGTTCTCAGGCAGGAAGGGCCGGGTGAGCATGGCATCGCGGGCTTGCGGGCTCCAACTGGCGGGTTCATAGGGAAACTCGAGGATGGGGCAGTTCGCCACGCTCGCGGCGATGTGCATGTTGATGGCGAACCCGATGCCGGTCGTCCATGTGTGCGGCGAGAAAGTTAATCCATGTTCCCGGGCGAGTTCGGCGACTTTCCGCGCCATCAGCACGCCGCCGGCCAGGGTGGCATCGGGTTGATAGATGTCGAGCGCCTCCTTTTCGAGGAGGATCTGGAACTCGTGGAGGCCTTGATTCATCTCGCCGCCGGCAATGCGAATTTCGGCATTTGCGCGCAGCCTGGCCAGCCCGTTGAAATCGAAGCGGTCGAGGGGCTCTTCGAGCCAGTAGATGTCATACTTCGCGACGTCGCGCGCATAGGCGAGGGCCGTCTCGTAATCCCATTTGGGGCCGAAGGGTGAGAGCGACCAGCCTTGATTCGCGTCGACGAGGATCTTCATGGAGCGCCCGACGGCCGCGCGCACCGCCTCCACTGCGACGACGTCGTCGTGGTAGTCCGCATTGTGCGCCCGCAGCTTGATCGCCTTGAACCCGGCCTCCCGCGCGGCGATGGCCTGGACCGGGCTGTGCTCAACTGTATTGACCTCCCCGGTGCTTGCATAGAGGGGAAGGTCGTCGGATGTGCCGCCCCAGAGGCGGTAGAGCGGCTTGCCCTCCGCCTTGCCGATGAGGTCCCAGAGTGCGGTTTCCACGAGCCAGGGGCGGCCGCCGAGCATGAGGCCGACACGGGTGACGAGGTTGGCATAGGCATCCACCGCCACGGGGTCGCCGCCGGCGAGAAACTGGCCGATCGTGTCCTGAACGATGACTTTGAGAACGCGTGCCTGATCCTCGCTGAAGCACGAAGCCGCCCCGATGCCTTCGAGGCCGTCCTCGGTGATCAGTTTGAGGATGAAGCACCGGTTGGCGGTTTGCGCATGCCCGGGAATCCACGCGGGATGGAATTCGCGCTCCAGGGGGCGCTCAAAGAAATACGATTCAATGCGTTGAATGCTGGCCATGGCCTGCGCCTCCTGTGTTGTCCTCGTTTCACGTTAGCAGAGACGGACGAAGGCGTCAATGGCGCGAACGTGTCGTGGTCCGCCTCAGCGCCCCTGCTTCAGCCAGAGGAAATCCAGGCCGAGGGAAGGTCCCGGGGCGCCTTCAAAGCGCAGCGTCAGCGTGTGTTCGCCCGCGTCCAGGCGGCATTGGGCAAGATCAAGACATCGCAGCAGCGTGCGATGCGCATCATGGAGACTGAACGTTACGTCCTGTCCCGGCTTGGGCGGCTGAGCGTCCAATTGCGCCGAGAATTTGCCGCCGCCGGGCTCCAGCGCGGCGCAGAGCGAGACCCGGTACGGGCCGGCCTTCTCGACGGCGAACTTGAGCTGCAGCGTTTCGCCGGGCGCCTTGGGTTCCCAGCGATACAGCGAGCCGCCCGCCCAGAGGTTGCCGTCGATCAGTGTGGCGTTGGCCGCGCCCTGAACCAGGCTTTCCACAGGATGGAAAGTGCTGTTGGATGCTCCTCCTCGGGCGGCAGGCTGCCAGCCCTTGGGCAGTTCCTGCTTCCGCACGTCCGCGCGCGTGATAACGACGTGATCGTCCATGATGCCGGGCCGGCCATAGTGATAGCCGATGCGGGCATAGGCCATGTTCGGCGTGGTTTCGTGGCAGAACAGTTCCATGTAGAACGCGAGGCGCGTCTTGAACGGCAGCGGATCGAGGATATGCCAGCGGTTGTTCGTGACAAAGCCGCGGTTGGCCGGGCCATCATTGCGCGGCTGGCCGCAGTACGGGAACAGGAAGATGTCGCTGCTCGACCACGCGTAGTTGTAGTAGTCCTCGGAGCCCGTCCCGAAGGTGGAGGGCCGCACGTCGTCGTCGGCGAAGATCTTCTCGTCGCCTTCACCCCACCAGTTGCCGCCGGAGGATGGAACCTCATTCGGATTGAGGACATAGGACGTTGTGCCCACATAGACGCCCGCCCCGTTCGCCAGCAGGAAGGGCAGGTCCTGAGGATGCGTTCCGGAGCCCGTCATGTCGTGGTCGATCCGCCAGCGCGCGCGGAAATGCATGGATGTCTCGCGGTTCCAGGCGTAGTCCATGGGCAGGACTTCGCCCCGGACGTGCACGGCCTGCTCCCCCAGGTTCTCGAAGAAGATCTGGATTTGACGCTCACACGGCATGACGAAACGGGAGGTCATCGTCCCGTCGGGGGCCACGGAGAAGGGAACCGACACGTACGGGTTCACGCCGGGGGCCGCGCCGAAGAAGTCGCCGACGGGCGACTGGACCTGTCCCCAGGGATAGCCGTCGCAGACGACATGGAGTATCGTTTGGCGCAACGCGAGATCCGGCTCCGCCGCCTCCACACGCAGCGCGAGCCGCTCGATCGCCTGCGCGCCCTCGAGTCTGAACGCCTCTTTCATCTCGCCGGGGGCGAGTGCGGCGTCGATGACCGCCGGGGCAGACTTCGACGCATATTCCCAAGAGTGGTCGGGGTCGGCCATGATCTTTGCGGCGCGGTGGATGGAATCAGCGTACGTCTTCAGATCCGCGGGGTGAACGTCGTGATTTCTGCGGCCGCATCGTAGCGCCGCACCTGCACCTGATAGAAGTGGATGCGCTCCTTGTCGCCACGCCAGACGATGCGGCAGTGCCGGGCGAAAGGAATGGGACAATACGCAGCCTGACGCTGATAGAACGTGCCGACGAGTTCCTTCTCCTCGAGCCCGGCGTTTCCCAGGAACCGGTTCCAGGGACGCATGAAGAATTCCTCGGCGGGCCCATCGTAAAGCGGCGTCTCGTGGCTTTCCAGATAGAGCCGAATCGTCCCTTCGATCCGCGCGGTCCACAAGCGCACGATCGCCCCTGGGCCGTCCACGTCACAAATCAGGTATTCGCCCTGGGCGACCACGCCCGGTTCGGAAAGCACCCCTTCGAAGTTGGGGATGCGTTCCTTGCCGAAACCGTCCGAGTTGGCGAACCAGTCCGGACCGCCGGGCAGCGAGCTGGTGTGATCGTAAGAGGAATACTGCACGGTTTTGTAGAAAGGCGCGGGAAACTCTGCCAGACGCCGCAGGTTGATCATCTCTTCCACAAGCGATCCTGTGGTGATCGGCGCGGCCCCGGCGGCGGACGCGGCAAGCAGCAGGACGATCAGGCAGGCATTCTTCACGGGGGGTCTCCTTGCGGTCGGTACGCCTGGGCCAAACGGATTCCACGCGGTTCAGACGCGCACGTCCGAGCGCGCCCCGAGCTTGTCCGAAAAGTGCGCGAGCACGGGATTTACCTCGTTCTCCACGAACTCCACAACCTGTTCCGGCGCGCGTCCGACGAATTCCCGAAGGTTCAGGATCTGATCCAGTTCCGTGCGGTTCATGCCGATCGCCGGGTCCCGCGCGAGTCGATCGAGCAGGTCGTTATCGCGCCCGTGCTCCTTCACTTCCGCCGCGGCGGCATGCGAATGCACACGAATGGCTTCGTGAAGTTCTTGGCGATCGCCGCCGCGCTTTACGCCTTCCATGATGATGTTCTCGGTGGCCATGAAGGGCAATTCCGCCCAGACGTGCTTCTCGATGACCTTCGGATAGACTTTGGGGTCTTCCATAACATTGAGGTACAGGTTCAGTAGGCCGTCCGCCGCGAGGAAGGACTCCGGCAGGCTCAGGCGCCGCAACGCGGAATCGTCGAGCGTGCGTTCAAACCACTGGACCGCGGTCGTGAACTCGCTGTGCAGCGGCGCAACCATTAGGAATCGAGACAGGGCGCAGGCCCGCTCGCAGCGCATCGGATTGCGCTTGTACGCCATGGCCGAACTGCCCACCTGCGTCTTCTCGAAGGGCTCTTCGACTTCCTTCAGGTTCTGCAACAGGCGCATGTCCGTCGCCCACTTGTGAATCGACTCGCCGATGCCCGCGAGCACGCGCAGGACGAGCGTGTCCACTTTGCGCGGATACGTCTGGCCGGTCACCGCGAAAGAGGAGGGGAAGCCGAGTTTCTCCGCCACCCGCTGATCGAGCCGGCGAACCTTCTCGTGGTCCCCGTCGAAGAGGGCGAGGAAGGAGGCCTGGGTGCCGGTCGTGCCCTTGACGCCGCGGCAGCGCAGGCGCTGCGCGATGGCCTCGAGGTCCTCGATGTCCATCAGCAGGTCCTGTGCCCACAGGCAGGCGCGCTTGCCGACCGTGACGAGTTGCGCCGGCTGATAGTGCGTGAAGCCGAGCGTCGGCAGATCCTTCCACTGCAGCGCGAACGCCTTGAGGCGTTCAAGGACCGAAACCGCCTTCCGGAGGAGCATATCGATCCCTTCCCGAAAGAGGATCAGGTCCGTGTTGTCCGTGACGTAGCAGCTTGTGGCCCCGAGGTGAATGATGGGTTTGGCGCTGGGCGCCACTTCCCCGAACGTGTGGATGTGCGCCATGACATCGTGCCGCGTCTTGCGTTCGTGCTCGCGCGCCTTCTCGAAATCGATGTCATCGAGATGCGCGCGCATCTCGGCGAGCTGTTCGTCCGTGATCGGCAGTCCGAGTTCCTGCTCGGCCTCCGCCAGGGCGAGCCAGCAGCGGCGCCACGTCGAGAACTTCTTCTGCGCGCTCCACAGCTCGGCCATTTCCCGCGTGGCGAAGCGCTCCACCAGCGGACTCGAGTATTCAGTAGTCGATGCCATTCGCCGGACCTTTCTGCGTCAGTTTCTCGTATTCCTTGTTCCAACGATTCCGGAGCGTGCCGAACTGGAAGACGCGCATCAAGCCAAAAACAGAGGGCACGCACTCTTTCTGCCGCTGGAGGGCAATCGCGTGCTTGGGCTCCAGTTCTTCCGCCTTGCGATAGTAAAACAGGGCCTGCTCGTAGAGGCGCAGGGCGCGGAAACAATCCCCCAGATAGAGGAAGCCCGCGACCGCGCGGGGATTATAGTGCACCGCCTCCGCGAGAAACCCGGCCGCATACGGCGCGCAGCCCGCGTTCAGGAGAATCAGCCCGCCCACGAAATAGCTTTCCCACAGGCTGTCCGGCGCGGAGAGCGCCTCGTTGAGGAGCGCCAGGGCAGTGCTGCGATTGTCCAGGGACGACTTGAGCAGAAGCTCCGCCCGGACACAGCGCGCATAGGGCGGGGCGTTGCCCTCCATGCTGATGTCGGAGAGGGGAAACGCCTCGGCGTACGAGCCGCGGTACGCAAGGGCCAGGGCCCGGCTCGCATAGAAGATTCGGACCTGCCGATAGTTGTTCAAGGCCGCGTAGGAGGCCGCGTCCGCGTCCTGGATGCGGCCCGCGCGGACGAGCGTGTCCACGAGTTCCACTTGCGCGCGATAGTCCTGATCGTTGAAGCCGACGGCCCGCTGATAGTAGGGGACCGCCGCGTCGAAATAGCCCGACTCGCGCATCCGGCGCGCGGCGCGATAGGAAGAGGTGGCGTCCGTGGGCGCCTGGCGTTCCGCCGTGTCGGCCGCCTGGGCCGGCCGCCGGTCCGGGAGTTCGAGCCACTCGAAGCGGCTCATGGCTCGGTCTCCGCCATCTGGTTCACCGCCTGCAGCGACGAGACGGGCCGCGTCCGGTTCCGCGCCCAGGCGCGGAGTTCATCAATGGGTTCCCGCATGGTCCGGGACAGCGGCACGGTTTCCGCAAGGTTCTTGATGACATCGCGCGTTTCGAGTTCGCGGTTCTCGAAGAAGCTGTCGTGGAGAGCGCTGATGATTGCCTGCTCGATTTCCGCGCCGCTGAAGCCCTTCGAGCCTTGGACCAGTTCCCGGAGATCAAATTTCGAGGGATCGCGGCCCAACTTGCGCAAGTGAATCTGGAAAATGTCGGCCCGCTCGCGGCCCCGGGGCAGATCCACGAAGAAGATCTCATCGAGACGGCCTTTGCGGAGCAGTTCCGGCGGAAGCCCGTGGATGCCATTGGCTGTGGCGATGATGAAGGCCGGCGACTTCTTCTCCTGGGTCCACGTGAGAAATTGTGCGACCACGCGGGCCGTCGTGCCCGCATCCACCGCGCCGGACGCCTCCGTTCCGGAAAGCGCCTTTTCAATCTCATCGACCCACAGGACCACGGGCGCCAGACTCTCGATCATCTGCAGGGCGCGCCGCATGTTGTCCTCGGAACTGCCGATATAGCCCTGGAAAATGCGGCTCATATCCATGCGCAGCAACGGCAGGCGCCAGGCGGCGGCGACGCACTTCGCCATGAGGCTTTTGCCGCAACCCTGCACCCCCAAAAGCAACACCCCGCGCGGCGCGGGCAGCCCATACGCCTGTGCCTCTGGACTGAACGCGCGCAGCCGCTTGGCGAGCCAGTCTTTGAGCAGGTCCATCCCGCCGATGTGATGCATCGGTTCCGTCACGTCGCAATACTCGAGCAATCCCGACTTGCGGACCACCTGTTTCTTCTCGTCGGTTAACGCCTGCAGGTCGTTGCCGTCCAGAACGTTGTCCCGGACGATCGCCTTGGCAAAGGCGTTTTCCGCCTCGCCGAGCGTCAGCCCGAGCGCGGCCTTTGTGAACGCGTCGGCCTCCTGCGGCGTGAGCGAAATTCGGAAACGGCGCGTGCCGCTACTCGATGTGGCCATCTCCTTCAGCAGGTTGGCCAGTTCCTCGTACGTCGGGAGGGGGAGATCCACAATCGTGATCGACTTCTCGAGTTCCAGCGGGATCTGCACTTTCGGCGAGACGATGATGATCGTCTTCCGGGTGTTGCGCAGGGCGAAACCGAGGTCGCGCACCTGCCGCACGATCTCCGGCGCGCCCAGGTAATTGTGGAAATCCTTCAAGACGTAGAGCGCGGCCGTGTCCGCCTGCAGAATCTCATTCAACAGGGCGAGCGCGTCCCGCTCCCGTTTGGCCGGCGCGGAACCGCTTTCCTGCGGACCGGTTACGCGCCGGAGCCCGTCCGTGATGCTCCACTCGAAGAGGGCTTTCTGTTGTTTGTTCGCCACTTGCGCGAGCAGCTTGCGGGCGCGCTCTTCCTCCCAGGTGACCACCCAGAGCAGCGTGTACCGCGCCCGAATCAGCTCGTCAATCTCTTCGAGGAAGCGCTGAGACATAGCCCATCCCTCAGCCGGCGTTGGGCGCGTCTTTGGCGAAGAGGTCGAAACCCTTTGCGGATGCCACGGCGGTTACGGCCGTCACGGGATTCGTGCGTTCCGCAAAGATCCCCTTGCCCAGGATGAAATCGCAGGCGGCCTCGGCCGAATCCGCGTCAAAGGTTCCCGTGAACGCGTCCGAGACGCGGTTCTCTTCATACGTGGCCACGTAGAAGAAGCTCCCGGGCGTCAGGGGCATCCGCCGCACTTCGAGGCCGTCATGACGCACGATCCCGAGCCAGCCCGAACCTTCCGCCACATCCACGACCGCGCTCACGCGGGGGGTGTTGTAGCTGTCCTTCTCGTAGTCCAGCGCCAGACTGGAAAGCACGAGCGCATCCCGCGCGGGCATGCCCATGGCCATCTTCTCGGCGATGGGATCCGTCTGGCTCCCGTTCGTCACGACGGCCACGGTGCCATCGCGAACCACGCGGACGCAGTTGTAGGCGATGTACGGATTCTTGTGGACATCCGACTCGAAACCGGGTTTCGGCACGATGCTCACTTTGCTTTCCGTGAGCACGGCGGTCCGGTTCGGAAAGGACCGGCTGGAGACCCGGTACAGGGCGCACAGGCGGCCATCCGGGGTTTGCGCGACGCTGACGATTCGGCCGATATACATGGTGTTTTTCCTCCGCTTGCAGTGAAGCCCCATTATAGCGGAAGGGGCGCAGGTTATCGAACTGAGGCGGGGGCGGCGCTTTGCCCCGGCCAGGCGCTGAAGCCGAAGAGGATGCAGGCCGTGTAATACAGCGGATAGCAGCAAAAGGCGTTCAGCGGACCGGGATGGACGAAGCGCCACCGGGCGACGAAGATGTCGGAGATGTAGAACACGATGGCCGCCAGAAGGAACAGCCGCCCGGAGGAATCGGACGCCGTGCCGGCCGCCAGCAGAACCATCGCCGTGATCGCGATCATGTACAAGACAACCGGCAAAGCCATGTACCGAGGAACGTGCGGAGACAGCCAGTACACGATGGCCAGGGACGAGATCATCAGGCTGGGAAGCATGCGCAACACGCGCGGCCACGCCAGGCCGTGGGCGATGCTCGCCAGAATTAAGAGGACATGCGCGGCGAGGAAGGCGGCAAGGCCTGCCACGAAGTTGGACGGGCCCACGAAGTCCCCGATCCAGCACAAGGCCAGCCCCGCGAGAATCCAGCGTCCAAAGCCCGTCCGCAGCGCTCCGCCAAGCAGGGGAAGTATCAGAAACCCCGTGGACGCGGCAAGGGTCATCCACGTCACGAGCTTCGAATAACCCCACAGGCGCGCGGCCAGCATCACCGCGACAGACGACAGTATCGCGACGGCGAGCACGGCGCACACGTAGTGGAGGGCGGGCCTGTTTTCATGGTTCATGACTGCGGACCTTAGCCTATTGCGCGCGGGACTTCAAGTCACGACGCCCTCGCCAACGGATTCAGGATCCGCTATAATGAATATGGACGCGGGGGCCTGAACCGGAGACGACAGGAGCAACATGCGCGCATGAAAGAGGGGGGACAATCCAAAGTGATCGCCGGGCGCTACGAGGTGATTCGTGCGCTGGGACGCGGCGGCATGGGCAAGGTCTTTCTCGTCACGGACCGCACCACCGGCCAGAAGCTTGCCATGAAAGTGCTCCGCAACCGATGGATGTATCACGAACGGATCATGGCCCGGTTTGCCCGCGAAGTCGAGGCCTTGCGGCAACTGGATCATCCCGGCATCCTCAAAATATACGAAGCGCAACGTGATGCCGACCTGCTCTTCTACACGATGGAGTACGTGGAAGGGAAGAGCGTTCGGGACTGGCTGCGCGAACGGGGACAGTTGGGTTTTGGCTCCGTCGTGCGCGTCCTCTGCCTCGTGGCCACCGCCCTCGAACACGCCCACCGCATCACGATTCATCGCGACATCTCCCCGGACAACATCATGGTGCTCCGCGACGGCTCCGTGCGCCTCCTGGATTTCGGCCTGGCCAAGCTCAACGACGCCTTCCAGGGGCTCACGATGATCGGCACGAACATGGGCAAGATCGAGTACAACGCGCCCGAGCAGCGCATCAATGCCGCCGGCGTGGATCAGCGGGCGGACATCTATCCGCTGGGCGTCATGTTCTATGAGATGCTCACGGGCCGCCGGCCCGACAGCAAACACACTATCGCCGAACTGCGGCCGGATCTGCCGCCCGGCTGTGATGCTTTGTGCAGCAAGGCCATGGCCGCCAATCCCGACGAGCGCTTCGCCACCGCGGCCGAATTCCACAAGGCGCTCCTCGAACTCTATCAGGCGAGCCAGTCGGCGGAAACGGCCGCTGCCAAGGCCGCGCCGCGAGACGCTGACGGCACCGCACAGCCCGCGCGGGCCAGTATGCGGACGTGGTTCTCGAAAATGCTGGGGCGTTTCAGGCCGGCTCGATTCCGTCGGCACTGAAGTTCTTCGTGCGCTCGGGAAAAAGAAGCAAGGCAATTGCCCGAAAGTCGCGGGATTTTGCTGGACATCCTGTAAGGGGATGAGGTAACATCGGCCACTACATCCCCTTCTTATGTGGAAGAAATCCCATGCACAAGAAATATGCGCTCAAAGACGGAAAAGTGGTCGAGTCAGACTCCGATGACGCGGCCATTATCGTCTATCACGACCTGGACGAGGCCGAGAAGCGCCATCTGATAGACGATCTCAAGTTGGACGAGCATACGCTGGGTTCCACGCTGGACCCCTACGAGCTTGGGCGTATGGAGTTCGAACCCGATCACGCCGCGATCATTTTCAAGCGCCCAAAACGTTACACGGCGGCGGACAACTTCCTCTTCAAAGTGAGCACGTCCGGTTTCTTTCTTTTTTCGGACAAGCTCATCATTGTCAATGAAGAGGAATCGGCCCTATTCGAGGGCCGCCAGTTCATGCGTGTGAACACGCCCTCGGATTTGCTGCTGCGAATGCTGTTCAAGAATATTCTGCACTTCACAGAACATCTCCGGGTCATGAGCATGATTTCCGACGAGCTCGAGGACAAGATCAACAAGGCGATGGAGAATCGCCACCTCCTGCATATGTTCACGCTGGAGAAAGGCCTTGTCTATTATCTGAATGCCATCAGCTCCAATGGCCGCGTGCTTGAGAAGATGAAGCTGTACGCCGCGAAGCTGAACCTGGCGCAGGACAGCCTCGAGTATCTGGACGACGTGTTGATCGAAAACACGCAGTGCTTCGAACAGGCCAACACGTATGCCCAGGTGCTCGCGAGCCTGATGGACGCCCGGGCTTCCCTCGTGAGCAACAACCTGAACGTGATGATGAAGAACCTGAACGCGATCGTCATCGCGGTCGCCGTGCCCAGCTTCTTTGCCGGCATGGGCGGAATGTCCGAGTTCTCCATGATTGCAGGCCCCGAAAACTGGTATCTTTCCTATCCAATGTTCCTTGGCTCGATGATAGGCATTGGAATGGCCACGTTTTTTGTCATTCGCAAAATTGAGAAGTACTGGCGCTAGAGAGCCGCTTCGGCTATCCGGCGGAAGTCACAGTCAACAGAAGAGGAGAGGAAGCATGAGCGTAAGTGCATGGATTCAACTGATCGCGTCCATCCTGGGCATTATCATGACGATCATTTCCTGGTTCGGCGCCTAGGAAATCGCGGACACTCATCCAAAGAATCGCGCCTGGACGGGCGGCAAAACCCATCCAGGCGCTTGGCTTTTTTGCGGCTACAGAATCTCCGGATTGACGCAATTGGGAGGCGTGCGGCCGTTCAGCCGGGCGATGATGTTCGTGGCGGCAATCTCCGCCATGCGCGATCGGGTCTCCTGGGACGCGCTGCCGAGATGGGGAATGAGCACGGCGTTCTGACAGTCCAGCAAGTCGGGATGGATCTGCGGCTCGTCCTCGAACACGTCCAGGCCCGCCGCAAAAATCTCGCCGTCCTGGAGTGCGCGGGCGAGCGCCGCTTCATCCACCACCGGCCCGCGCGCGGAATTGACGAGGACCGCCGTCTTCTTCATGGCCGTGAATTCGGCCGCGCCAAAGGCATGGCGCGTCTCCGGCGTGAGCGGACAGTGGATCGAGACGAAGTCTGATTCCGCCAGAAGCGTGGCCTTGTCCACGTAAGTGGCGTTCAACGCCGCCTCCTGCTCCGCACTCAGGCGGGCAGCATCCGTGTAGAGGACGCGCATGTCGAAACCGCTTGCCCGCCGCGCCATGGCCTGGCCGATGCGCCCCATGCCGAAAATGCCGAGCGTCTTCCCGTGCACATCCACCCCGAGGAAGAGCATCGGCCCCCAGCCCGCCCAGCGGCCCGCTCGCAACAGGCGTTCAGATTCGCCCAGCCGGCGCGCGGCGGCCATGAGCAACGCCCACGCAAGATCGGCGGTCGTTTCCGTCAGCACGCCCGGCGTGTTAGTCACGGCAACCCTCCGTTGGGTGGCGGCGGCCACGTCGATGTTATTATAGCCCACCGCGTAGTTGGCCACTATCTGCAACTGGGGCCCCGCGGCATCCAGAACTTCCCCGTCAATCGTTTCCGTGAGTATTGACAGCAGGCCGTCGATGCCGCGCACCGCCTCCAGCAGCGCCGCCCGCTCCATGGCGTCTTCCTGAGGGGCTACGGAGACATTCTCTTCGCCGAACGCATCGTACAACAGGCGCAGTCCGCGCTCGGGAATGCGGCGGGTAACAAATATCCTGGGCATGGGCGAATCCTCCAAACAGGCGGGGGAAACCGCGAAGCGCGGCTTCCCCCGTGCGTAGCTGCCTTAGACGGTGTAAGTGGACGCGGAAGTGGCCCCACCGCGCCCGGTCCAATTCGTATGGAAGAACTCGCCGCGCGGCTTGTCGACCCGCTCGTACGTGTGCGCCCCAAAGTAGTCCCGTTGCGCCTGCAGCAGGTTCGCCGGCAGGAACTCGCTCCGATAGCCGTCGAAGTAGGCCAGCGCCGTGGAAAGGGCCGGCGCCGGAATGCCGAGGTTGACCGCCGTGGCAATCACGCGCCGCCACGAGGCTTGCGCCTTCGTTACGACGTCCGCGAAGAACGGGTCCAGCAGCAGGTTAACCAGTTCCGGATTCTTGGCGAACGCATCCTTGATCTTGCCAAGGAAGACGGAGCGGATGATGCAGCCCCCGCGCCACATGAGCGCGATGCCGCCGTAGTTGAGATGCCAGCCGTAGTCCTTGGCCGCCGAGCGCATCAGTTGGAAGCCCTGGGCGTAACTTACGATCTTTGCGGCATACAGCGCCTGGCGCAGATCGTTGACGAACGCGTTCTTGTCGCCCTGGAACACGGCCACATCGCCTTTCAGGCACTGCGCCGCCGAAACGCGCTCCTCCTTCAGTGCCGAGAGGCAGCGGGCGAAAACCGCCTCGCCGATGAGCGTCAGCGGCTGACCCTGATCGAGCGCGGCGATGGCCGTCCATTTGCCCGTGCCCTTCTGTCCGGCCGTATCCAGAATCAGATCGACCACGTGCTGGCCTTCCTCGTTCTTGTAGCCGAGAATGTCGCGGGTTATCTCGATGAGATACGAATCCAGTTCGCCCTGGTTCCACTCCACAAAGACCTCGTGCATCTCCTCGTTGCTCATGCCCAGCCCGTGCCGCATCAGATGATACGTCTCGCATATCATCTGCATGTCGCCGTACTCAATCCCATTGTGAACCATCTTGACGAAGTGGCCTGCGCCCCCTTCGCCCACCCAGTCGCAGCATGGCTCGCCTTCCGGCGTCTTGGCGCAGACCGCCTGGAACACCTCTTTGACATGCGGCCAGGCCGCGGGCGACCCGCCCGGCATCATCGAGGGGCCCAGCAGCGCCCCTTCTTCGCCGCCGGAAACGCCCGTGCCGATGTACAGGAATCCCTTGCTCTCGACATATTGCGCGCGCCGTATCGTGTCCGGGAAATGCGAATTGCCGCCGTCAATGATGATGTCCCCGGGCTCGAGATAGGGGAGGATCAACTCAATGAAATCGTCCACCGCCTTGCCCGCCTTCACCAGCAGCATTACTTTCCGCGGACGCTTGAGGTTGGCGCACAGCTCCTCGATGCTGTGGCAGCCGAGGAAGTTCTTCCCCTTGCCGCGCCCGTTCATGAAGTCGTCTACCTTCGAAACCGTGCGGTTGAACACGGCCACGCCGAAGCCCTTGCTTTCCATGTTCAGGACGAGGTTCTCGCCCATGACTGCCAGGCCAATCAGGCCAATATCCATCTGTGCCATCGCTGAAAGTCTCCCTCGCTGAATTTGATGTTTCCGAAAGGCATGGAACCCGGCCCGGAGGATCGGGCCAAGAACCGGGTCTGCCGGTTGATTAGCTACTTCTTGAGTGCCTGCAAAGTATACGCCGGAAGTTTCTTCTCCGCAAAGATGGGCTTGAATCGCGTGAAGCGCTGGCGCCCGTTAATCACCGGAACGCTTGCCCAATCCTCCCCGACAAGGGGCTTCGCATAGCGGACGAAATCGTCTGTCACGTCCACTTTGTTCTCCGCAATCCACTGTTTCGGGAACGTACGCTCGGAATTGGCCACCTGCTCCAGCGGCACTTTGTCGTAGCGCACGCTGTAGATGGGGCCCGCGTCGCGAAGAATCGTCGCCATCCACCCGTTCTCGCCCGCCTGCGCGATCAGCGCCGCCTTCTGACCCACCCGGTAGGCTTCGTCCAAATCGACCACGGAGGCATACGCGCAGGTTGCCCGCTGATCCGTGCCGGAGACTTGCCCGCGCGCGCTGCCGGGGACGGGAAGGCCGCGGTCATTCAGCATGTTGACGACCTGCTGCGCCACAGTGGTCTTCGATGCGCTGTATTGCGCATGGCCGAAACTGTCCTTGGTGAATCCGAGGTCGCCGAGATCAAACCCTTCGCTCACGACGATGATGCAGCGTCCATCGCGCTTCAGTTGATCGCTGACCTTGTCGCACATCTCCTCCGCGCTGATGCCCGCTTCCGCCAGATAAATCTGCAGCGGCACTTCGCGTTTCGGATCGGCCAGCCGCGCCGCCGCGGGAATATAGCCGATCTTCCGGCCCATGGCCTGGAGCACGAGCACCGGGTCGGCCGGACAGGAACCCGCGTTCTCTTCGTTGGCGTTCTGCACGATGCCCATCCAATAGCGAGCGACGCTGCCGAAGCCGGGCGTGTGGTCGATGAGTTTGAACTCGGAATCGCCCACGTCGTTGTCGATCGTCTTGGGAACGCCCACCGCAACCAGGTCCAGCCCGCGTTCGTTCGCGAGCACGCTGACTTTGTGCGCCGTGTCCATCGAGTCGTTGCCGCCGTTATAGAAGAAGTATCCGACGTTATGCGCCTTCATGACGTCGATGACGCGGTCGAAGTCCGCCTGCTGGTTCTTCTTGAGTTTGTACCGGCAGGTCCCGATCGACCCGGCCGCCGGCGTATAGCGCAGGAGGGCCACCTCGTCCTCGTCCTGCGCGGAGAGATCGAGGAGTTCCTCTTTTAAGACCCCTTCGATGCCGTGCCAGCCCGCATAGACTGTCCCAAACGTTTCGGGGAACAGTCTGCAGGTCTCAACCACACCGCGCAAGGAACTGTTGATCACCGGGCTGGGTCCACCCGATTGAGCGACTATGACGTTTCTCCGCATCTGCTTCTCCCTTCCATGCTATCGGCTGTCCTGATCGGCGACCCACCACATGAAATAGGCGCGATCGCCTTGTTGAATCTTCTCGCGCAGAAAGCGCGCCCGGGAATAGTCCGGGTACTGTGCAAGCACCGCGTTGAACGCTTCCAGCCCCTGAACCTTTCCCGTGCCCAGATAGAGCGCGATGGCGCGGCTCGTGGCGAGGTCCGGCGCCGGCGTTTCTTTCATCTTTGCCGTGAGGAGTGTGGCGGCCTTGGCGTAACTGTTCAACGCGTCGTCCGTCTTCTGGAGGCGTTCCGCGAAGACGCCCCGGAACAAGTAGGCATCGGCCAGATCCGGTTCGAGCTGCGTCGCGGTGGCCAGCAGTCCGAGCGTTTCCTCAAAACGGCCGAGCCGGCCCAGGGCCACGGCCTTGTTAACGTAAGCTTGGGCGAAACGCGGATCTTCCTCGACGGCTTGCGACAGCAACTGCACCGCTTCGTCATTGCGGTCGGCCTTCAACGCGTCCATCGCCTGATTGTTCAACTGCTGGGCATGCGTCTTGGGCACGTAGGCGTCCCTGGGGCGTTGGGTTTCCTGATAACACCCCGCAACGAGAAGCCCGACGGCTATGGCCGCGATGAGAGGACGCATGGATGGACTAACCCTTCAGCCGATAGAGAATCTCGCCGGCGTTCGGCACGAGCAGATAGCCCTCTGCTTCCCGATCCCGCCAGTCCTCCGGATGGAGGCTTGCGGGATCGCGGTAGCCAAGGTTGACCGCGCGGCTTTCGGCCTCCGAAATCCCCGTGGCCAGCGTGACCTGGACCCGGGCGCGCTCCACGCCGCCCTCGAAGGTCCCGCCGCCTCGCACATGCGTGGAGTGGGCCAGAATGCCCCCGGGAATATCCGCGAAACGCTCCATCTGCTTCGTGAAGTAATCGCGGACGTGATAGCCGACGCGGCGAATCAACGCGCCGTGCGTGACGCTGATTTCCCTTACGTGTGCGCCGTAAATGATGAGTTCGCCCCCGTCCGCCACCACCGGTTCGAGTTTGTACATGCACTTGCCGGCAACCCACAACTCGTCATACATCGGCGGCGCCATCGCCAGCACACTCTTGAAGGGCTTCTCCTTATAGACGATGTGCGTGCGCGCGCTCAGGTCCGCGGCCTCGCTCCAGGCGTCCTCGGGCGTGCCGAAGAAGAGGGCTTTCGTGCGCTTACCAACTACTGTCAGGCAGAAACACTGTTTCTCGACGGGAATCAACGCGGCCGCGCGGTTCACGACTTCCCGGACCGGCGTGTGTTTTGTGCCGTTGATGGCGTAATTCGTGATGAGGGCGCCGAGCCAGTGGAAGAGGTTGAGGATCTCCGCGCCCGAAACCCCTGGGAAGAAATACTTGTTGCCGCCGCTGAATCCGACCACTTCATGCGGGAAGACCGGCCCGACAATGCACACGAGGTCATAGTCGAGCACCCGCTTGTTGATGGTCACGTCAACCGACTGCCGCATCAATCCGCCGGAAATCCGCTCAATCTCATCGGCGCTGATCGTGCCGATGTGGGCGAGGGCGCTGGGATCCTGCCATGCATGGTTGAAGATGTCCACGGCGCCGAACTGCCCCGAACGTTCCTCGGCCGAAAGCCCGAGCAGTTCGAGAATCATGGCCTCCGTCATCGGCGGATGCGTGCCCAGCGCGATGAGGAGGTCCATCTTCTTCACGCGCCGCTGCAGCGCCGCGTGCAGCGTCCGGAACATCAGCGGCATGGGCATGCTGCGCGTCTGATCCGGAATGATGAAGAGGACGCGCTTGCCGTCTGCGTTCATCTGGGCGCATGCCTCGGCAACAGCGTCGCGTAACTCGTTATCCGTCAGAAAGTCATTTTCACTGATGCGTTGAAAGGCCATTCTCGTTCACTCACTCGCAGCGGAACCCGAGCGATGCGAAGCAACGCTCCAGTTCCGGACTGGGGGTCGATAAGCGCACCCGCGTGTTGAAGAACTCGCGGCGGCGCGGATAATGCTTGCGCAGCTTGTCGAAATAGGGGCCGCGTTCCGGCGTTGGCAGGTCCAGCACGCCCCGCATCGCGGCATCGTCCTGTATTATGTCATAGACCGCGCGGACCGCGCCAGCGAGGGCGCCCGGCAAGGCGGGATCAACCTGCAATTCAGGACAATCCGGCGGCGGCAGCAGGGGAGAGGGGTCCCAGGTTGCGGGCTGCCCGAGGAAACGGCAGAACGCCTCGCATATCTGCCGCGTGCCGTTGACCTTGCCGTCAAAGCTGTATCCGGCGATATGCGGCGTTCCGAGGTCCACGAGCCGAAGCAGTTCGGGATCCAACTGCGGCTCTCCTTCCCAGACGTCGAGCACCGCCGCCCGCAGGCGCTTGACTTGCAGCAGTTGCCGCAAGGCGGCGTTGTCCGTCACGGGGCCCCGCGACGAATTGATGAAGATCGCGCCGGCCTTCAATGAAGTCAGAAAACGCTCGTCCGCCAGATGCCACGTGGGGTACTTCCCTGCCTTCTCCAGCGGAACGTGCAGCGTGATGATGTCGCAGTCCAGAATGTCCTTGAGCGGCCGATACCGCGCCTCGCCGGTTTCGTCGGCCAGGGGCGGGTCGTTCAGCACGCAGTGCAGGCCGAGTGCCTGCGCCTTGGCGTGCACCCGGCGGCCCACGTTTCCGACCCCCACAATCCCCAGCGACATGCCCTTCAGATTGAGCCGGTGCCGCTCCGCGAGCACGAGCAGCGCCGCCACGATGTATTCGCCCACGCTGTTCGCGTTGCAGCCGGGGGCGCTTGAAAAGGCGATGTCCCGCTCCGCGAGATAGGCCTTGTCGATATGATCTTCCCCGATCGTGGCCGTCGCCACGAAGCGCACCGGCGTCCCGTCGAGAAGGCCGCGGTTCACTTTTGTGATGGACCGGACCAGCAGGGCCTCGGCCCCGTCAAGGAGCGCGGGCGTGATGGCGCGGCCCGGCGCGGTGATGACCTCGCCCAGCGCCCCGAAGGCTTCCCGCACATAGGGAATGTTCTCGTCGGCCACGATCTTCATACGGGTCTCCATCGCCTCTCTTCGTTTTGGTCCGCCGCGTCGCTAGCCCGCCACCTTCATGCCTTCGTCCAGCACAATCAGATAATGCTCCACGGGCATGTAATCCGTCAGGGAATTGCCGGTGCCCAGCGCCCAGAAGCCGTCTTCAAAGCAGCATTCAATGATGCGCCGGGCATAGGCCCGCAGTTCCGACTCTTCCGCCCGGCAGATGAAATCCACGTCAAGCCCGCCCAGCGGCGTCACCCGATGGCCGTAGTGCCGCTTGAATTCCGTAACCGGCAGAATCACGTCTTCGAACGAGTGCTTGGCATCGATGCCGCACCCGTCGATGATGTCGTCATAGACTTCCCCAAGGTTGCCGCAGGAATGAAGGATGAACGGCTTGCCTTCGGCATGGGCCGCATCGGCCATCCGCTTGTAGATGGGAAACACGTACTGCCGTAGATGCGCGGGCGAAAGGAACGTCGAGGTCTTGAAGCCCAGGTCGTCCCCCTGGCGCAACGCGCCCACGGCGTCCAGGGCGGCGATTTGGCGCAGGCCGCTCAAGTGAATCTCCGCAATCCGCGCAAACATGGCCGCGACAAGTTCCGGGTCCGTGTACAGGGCCAGGGACAAGCCCTCCACGCCCATCATCGTCGAAACCCACTCATAGGGCCCCGCACAGACGCCCCCGACGATCTTCACGCCGTCCGGCAGCAATTCGGCGACCCGTTCGAAGTGGCGGAACTCCAGCGGAGACGCCGGGTCCGGCCAGGCATATGTTTCGAAGTCCTCCATCGTCCTGATCGTCACGTTGGCTTCGCTTCCATGCGAAGCCTTGCCGCGCGTGTCCTCATGTTGCCGCAAAGGGAGCTTCGGCGGAATCTCCATGGGGATTTCGTCATACCCCATGCTGAGCCAGAACCGGACGTAGATGGGCCAATACCCCTCATCGGACGGCGTCATCTCATGAAACGGCGTGCCCGTCTGCCGCGCAATGAACTGCGGACTCGCCAGATGCTCGTAAAAGGGCAGCCGCTCCGGACGCCGCTCGCGCCTCAAGACGCGGAGAAACTGTTCAAAATCAGGTTCTCGATGAATACGGCGCATGCATTCTCCCTCGCAGGCGGCTGCCGGCGCGTAAAGCGTTCACTGAAACGTGGAATTCCCGTGCGGCTATTTCTTCCACGGCGGCGTATCGGGCAGATACTTCTCGAACTCGGCGATGAGGGCGGCTTCGTAGGCGCCGGCATAGGTTCCGTTGAAGAAATGCTCCAGCCCCTCCTCGAAAAGGCGCTGCCAGGAACCGTCCTCTTCACCGGGATTGATGGGGAAGAAGAGCGCGTCGTTCGCGCGGGCGGCCTTGAGATCGCCGAAAGCGTCGCCAATCATCAGAATCTTCTTGCCTTCGATGCGTCCCTTCGAGGCGTATTCGATGTGCTGGCCCTTCGTGCCCATTTCCTGCCCGCAAATCACGAAGACATGCTTGGCCAAATCCTGTTCCTCCCACTCGCGCACGAGCGCTTCCGTGGGGGTTTGCGAACACACCATGATGTCCGCCCGGCTGCAGGCCTTCTCGATGGACTCGCGCACATACGGAAAGGGCGGCAGTCCGCCCTGAACAATGTCTGCCACAGTCACGTTCACCGCCTTGCTCCACTGGAGGGCAAGCTGCATGTCGGTCTCTTCCGGATGCGCCTTGCAGTAGGCTTCGAGCGCCGGATTGCCCAGCTTCGTCTCCTGCTCAATCCAGCGGCGGAGATTCGGCACCTCCGGCGCCGTGATGCCACGCTTTTGAACCTTGTCCCAGTTATTCAGGAGGTCGAAGGTCATTGTCAGGGCCGGGAAGCGGTTGACCCCGCGCCATTTCGAGTAGAGATTGACGAACTCACCCGCATCCCGGGCGAACTTCGAGACCGCCTGCAAGCCCCAGAACTTGATGATGTTCGGGATGAAGCACTCCTTGTGCTTCACTTCCATCGTGTCGAACGCACAGCCGTCCGAGTCGATGGCAATCAGAAATTCATGCTCCGGTTTGCGCTGCTTCAGATGTTCGACGGTGTCGCTCATGGGTTCACTCCGTTGAGGCTGTCTGCTCATAGTCTGCTGTGCCAGTGGGGACGGACGAATGCCGGGAGGCTCTACACGCCCGAGAAGGCGGAGAAGCCCCCGTCGATGGGCACCACGATGCCCGTAACAAAGCGGGACGCATCGGTGGCAAGCCACACGATGACCCCGACAAGATCCTCCGGAACGCCGTAACGGCCCATCGGCGTGTGGCCGATGATGGCCTTCCCGCGCGGCGTGCCTTCCCCGGTCTTCTCGTCGATCAGGAGGAAGCGGTTCTGATCCGTCAGGAAGAAGCCCGGGGCCACCGCGTTCACCCGCAGCTTGGGACTGTACTCCTGCGCAAGATGCACCGCGAGCCATTGCGTGAAATTGCTCACGGCCGACTTGGCCGCGCTGTAGCCCGGAATGCGCGTCAACGGCCGGAACGAATTCATGGAGGAGATGTTGATGATGGAGCCGCCCGCGGCGTTCTTCAACATCGCCTTGATGAACACCTGCGACGGAATGACTGTGCCGCCCACGAGGTTCAGATCCACCACCTTCTGTATCGCTTCACCCGGCATCTCAAAAAACGACTGCTCAGGCGAGGTCGTGGCGCCCTTCATATTGCCGCCCACCGCATTCACGAGGATGTTCACCTCGCCAAAATCCGCCACGATCGCATCGCAACAGGCCTGGATGCTCTCTTTTTTGAATACATCGATAAAGTAGCCCTTGGCCGTGCCGCCCTGCTCGATTATCCGCTGCGCGGCCGCATCCGCATTCGCGGGAATGAGATCCGCAATGGCCACCGTGGCACCCGCGGCGCCCAGACCCTGGGCTATCGCGCCACCCAGGACGCCTCCGCCGCCCGTCACCACGGCCACCTTGCCGCTAAGATCAAACATGTCAGTTACTTGCATGAAACGACCGTTCCTTGAAGGTTGAATTCCGAGGGCCGAAATGTAGCACACACGGCCCGCTTCCTTCCACTTTCTCTCCCAAAGATTCGTGAAAAACTAGCTTTTCTTGCGGTTGATTAGGAACACCCCCAGCCGGGTCTGTTCCCGGGCATGCAGCACGTTCCACAGCAGCCCAAACACCCGCCAGGGGCGCACCGCGAACTGGGTCAGATAGAAGGTCAGGAGCACGGCGTATTTCATCCGCGTAATCGTGCGCGCGGAGAGCGCGCGGCAGAAGTTGTTTTCTTCGCGGAGCTTTGCATCCATCGAGAAGATGGGCGCGAGCAGCACTTCGTCCGAGGGGACGATTCGGCCGGACGCCACCAGTTCATCGTACAGTTGCGACCCGGGGATGGGGAAGAAGATGCTCAGGGCAATGTCGTGCGCGCCAGCCACCGCCAGCCGGAAGGCCAGCCGCACGGACTGCCGGAGGTCGGCGCTCGTGTCGTGCGGAAAGCCGGCCACAAAGAAATTCGTGACGGTCAGCCGGTTGCGCACCGACGCACGCACGGCCCGCATCAGGCTTGCTTCCGTCATTCGCTTCCCGACGAGTTTGCGGGTCCGTTCCGACCCGGATTCGGGTGCGAAGGTGACCATGTGGCAGCCCGTGGCGCAGAGCAGGCGCGTCACATCGTCGTCGATGACCTCGCACCGTGTGCCGATGGGCAGTTGCCACGAGATCTTCAACTCGCGCCGCAGGAGTTCCTCGCAGAACGCGACAATCCATTCTTTCTTCAAAATGGCAGTGAGGTCATGAAAGGGGAAATTCATGGCGCCGTATACGCGGTGATACTGCGCGATCTCGTCCACGACGTCCTTCGGTTCGCGCGCACACCACCGCCGCTGCCACATCATCGCGTTTGAACAATACGTGCACGCATACGGGCAACCCCGCGTCGCGAGCATCGGCATCGTCATGCCCCGGTCGATCCCCATCACGTGCCCGTGGCGGTAGTAGGCCGGCGGGTCGAAAAGATCCCAGGCCGGCCATGGCAGCGTGTCCACATCCAGGATGCGCGGCCGGCCCGGCGTCTTCAGCATCTTTCCGTTGTGGCGGAAGGCCAGTCCGGGAATGGCGCTCCAGTCCGGAGATCCTTGCTCCATGGCCCGGAAGAGTTCCCTGGCCGTGGACTCGCCCTCGCCCAGCACGATACAGTCGATGGGGGAACTGTTCAGCGAATACTCGGGCATGCCGGTGAAATGCTCGCCCCCGCCCACGATGGGGGTTTCCGGATAACGCTCCTTGAGGCATTGGATGATGCGCCGTGCAATGGGCCACGTGAAGGAGAACAGGACACTGATCCCGAACGCTTCCGCCGTCGGATCCGCCGCCTCCGCCACCTCCTCCGGACGCAGGCCATAGTAATGCAGCCGGCCGTCTTCCGTGATCTGTTCCGGCTTCGCCATCACCGCATCCAGTATGGAAACTTCGTGGCCGTCCTCGCGCAACGCCGCGGCAACATACGCCAAACCCAACGGTAGCGACGGGCGCGTGGCCTGCACCGCCTTGAGGTTAACGTAAATGGGGGGATGGATTAACTGGATGCGCATCGGAGGAGATAAGAAACCATTTCACTCAATTTCTGGGTGGCTGCATTGCCAACAACATGCAACGTACCGCGCGCTGAGGCGCTGACACGTAACAGGGCATGCTCAATCCTCCATCACTCTATCAGCCGACCCGTAGCGGTGCAACCCATCAGACATGCGGTCCACATCCTTTGCTCATGCGCAGGCACGGCGGCTGAGACAACGCCGCACCGCGATTTCCCGAAGCGGGCGCTCATGTGGTATATTGCTGTCTCTCAAGCCTTTCCGCAGTAAGAAGTATAACTTGGAGGCCCGAACTGTATGTCGAGCGGGAAGTACGATCATCAGGCGATTGAAAAGAAGTGGCAGGAATACTGGCTGAAGAACAAGACCTTCAAGACGGAGCTCGATCGTTCCAAGCCGAAGTATTACGTCTTGGACATGTTCCCCTATCCGAGCGGGGACGGATTGCACGTCGGGCATCCCGAAGGCTACACCGCCACCGACATCGTATCGCGATACAAGCGCATGAAGGGCTTCAATGTCCTGCATCCGATGGGGTGGGACGCCTTTGGCCTCCCGGCCGAACGCCATGCCGTGCGCACCGGCGAACACCCGGCCATCGTCACGAACAAGAACTGCGACACGTTCCGCGGACAAATCCAGGCCCTCGGCCTCTCCTACGACTGGGACCGCGAGATCAACACGACGGATCCCAAGTACTACAAGTGGACCCAGTGGATCTTTTCGGTCCTCTTCGAGCGCGGCCTCGCCTACGAGGTCGAATCGCCCGTCAACTGGTGCCCCGCCCTCTGCACCGTGCTCGCCAATGAAGAAGTGAAGGACGGGAAGTACGTCGAGACGGGCGACCCGGTCGAGAAGCGCATGATGCGGCAGTGGATGCTGCGCATCACGGCCTATGCCGAGCGACTCCTGGCGGACCTCGACGATCTCGACTGGCCCGAAGGCATCAAGGCGATGCAGCGCGAGTGGATCGGCCGAAGCGAAGGCGCGGACGTCCAGTTCAAGATCGCGGGAACCGGCGACACGTTCATGGTCTTCACCACGCGTCCCGACACGCTCTTCGGCGCAACCTACTGCGTGCTCGCGCCCGAACATCCCCTGACGATGAAGATCACGACGCCCGCGCAGAAGGACGCCGTGGCCGCGTATGTAGAGGCGGCCTCCCGCAAGAGCGCCCAGGACCGCATGAAGGAAGAATTGAAGAAGACGGGCGTGTTCACCGGCGCCTACGCCGTGAATCCCGTCAACGGCAAGGAAGTCCCGATCTGGATTGCGGACTATGATCTGGCCGAGTACGGCTACGGCGCGATCATGGCCGTCCCCGCCCACGATACCCGAGACTATGAATTCGCGAAACTGTTCGACCTGCCCATCATCGAGGTCATCTCGGGCGGCGACATCGAGAAAGAGGCCTTCACCGGCGACGGCGTTCTCGTGAATTCAGAACTCCTGGACGGCCTCCGCGTGCCCGACGCGAAGAGAAAGATAGCCGCCTGGCTCGGCGAGCGCGGCCTGGGCACCGCAACCGTAAACTACAAGCTGCGCGACTGGCTCTTTTCCCGACAGCGCTACTGGGGCGAGCCATTCCCACTCATTCGCACGCAGGACGGCAGCATGAAAGCCATGCCACTCAAGGACCTGCCCCTGATGCTGCCCGAACTCGACGAATACAAACCCACCGCGGACGGACAGCCACCCCTCGCCCGCGCCACGAAATGGGTCAACACGATCGATCCCGAAACCGGGTTGCCCGGCACGCGCGAAACCAACACGATGCCGCAGTGGGCGGGGTCCTGCTGGTACTTCCTGCGCTTCGTCGATGCCAACAACGATCAGGCCGCGTGGTCGAAGGAAGCCGAAGCCTACTGGATGCCCGTGGACCTCTATGTCGGCGGCGCCGAACACGCCGTCCTGCACCTGCTCTATTCCCGGTTCTGGCACAAGGTCCTCTTCGATGCCGGCCACGTCTCCACGAAAGAGCCCTTCCAGAAACTTTTCAATCAGGGCATGATCCTCGCCTACTCCTATCAGGACGACAACGGGAAGTACTACTACCCGAAAGACGTCGAAAAGCGGGGCGACGAGTGGTTCGTCAAGGGCACGGACACAAGGGTCAACACCCAGATCGAGAAGATGAGCAAGTCGCGTTACAACGTCGTGAACCCCGACGATGTCGTGCGCGAATACGGCGCCGATTCCATGCGCCTCTACGAGATGTTCATGGGGCCCCTCGACCGCGACAAGCCATGGACGGATGAAGGCATTCAGGGCGTCCATCGCTTCCTGCGCCGCGTCTGGATGCTCTTTGTCACGGAAGAAGGCCTGCCGCATCCCCGCATCGTGCAGAGCGGGGGAGAGCCCGGCATGTTCCGCGAACTCCACAAGATGATCAAGGCGGTCGGCAACGACATCGAGCACCTCCAGTTCAACACCGCCATCGCCCGCATGATGGAGTTCCTCAATGCCGCGGTGAAGGCCGAGAAGATCGACGCCGCCGTCCTCGAACAGTTCGTCCTCGTGCTCGCGCCCTTCGCCCCGCACCTCGCCGAAGAACTCTGGGAGCGCCTCGGACACCACAACACGCTGGCCTATGCCCCCTGGCCCGCCTACGACGAATCCCTGCTCGTCGAGGACTCCATGGAAGTGCCCGTTCAAGTGAGCGGCAAGCTGCGCGGCAAAGTCGTCCTCCCCAAGGATGCGGACAAGGACACGATCCTCGCAGCCGCCAAAGCGGACGAGAAAGTCGCCCCGCACCTCGAAGGCAAAACCATCCTCAAAGAAATCTACGTCCCCGGCAAGATGGTGAACCTCGTCGTTAAATAGCTTCCCAAGAACAGAACGCGGATGGGCTCGGAGGAGCACGGACCAGAAGGCAGCAATGCCTCCCATCCGTCCCCATCCTTGCTCGCTCGCGTCTTCCGCGTTCTATTCGTCTCCCGGCTCTTGTGCCCCTTGCCGGGCTGTGGAAAACGCGAAAATCGTTGTGGTAAACTGTTGACGTGATGGATGAAGCGGCACGCCTGGACGGGACCCGGTCATGCGGGTTCTCCTGAGCCTGGGAAGCAACCTGGGCGATCGCGCGGCCAATCTGCGCCATGCGCTGGACGCCTTGGCGCGGTGGCCGGGGGTCCGACTCGGCGCCGTTTCCCGTGTGTATGAAACAGAGCCCGTGGGCCTGGCTGAGCAGCCCGATTTTCTGAATGCGGCCGCAGAGATCGAGACGGAATTACTTCCGCTGGAACTCCTGAATGCGGTGAAGGAAATCGAGGCGGCACTGGGACGAACGCCATCGGAACGATGGGGCCCGAGGGTCATCGATATCGATTTGATCCTGTGGGAAGACCTGATGATGACGGAGGCGCGGCTGACGTTGCCGCACGCGGCATTCCGTTCGCGGTACTTCGTGCTGGCACCCCTGGCGGAGATTGCGCCGGAAGCCGTGGATCCCGTCACGGGAAAGACCGTGCGCGCCTTGTCCGAGAGTGTTGAAGCCCAGGGGCGGGTCGCGGGATGCGGCCCAGTGACTCCTTGAACCGCTCCGCTTGGAGCCCAACAGGGACCGGGACGGACAGCTACGCTGTAGTGGATTGCGTCACGGTTCGGGAGGCAGAAGCGAATGTCTGCGCGTATCACGACGGCGACCTTCCGCGAGCGGAAGCAGGCGAACGAGAAGATCGCCGTGCTTACCGCCTACGATTTCCCCACGGCCCGTCTGCTTGACGAGAGCGGCATCGACGCCGTGCTTGTCGGCGATTCCCTCGGCAACGTGGTCCTCGGCTACGAAGACACCCTCCCGGTTACGATGGACGACATGCTGCACCACACCCGCATGGTCAGCCGCGCCGTGAAGCACGCGATGGTAATCGGCGACATGCCCTTCCTCTCCTATCAAATCAGTCCCGAAGAAGCGTTGCGCAACGCGGGCCGGCTCATCGCCGAGGGCGGCGCGCAATCCGTGAAACTGGAAGGTTCGGCCGAGAAATTCGGGCCGGCCATCGAATGCATCATTCGCGCCGGGATTCCGGTCATGGGCCATCTCGGGCTGACGCCGCAATCCGTGCATCAATTCGGCGGCTACAAGGTCCAGGGCCGCGAAGAACCGGATCGGAGGCGTTTGAAGGAAGAAGCGCTGGGCCTCCAGGCCGCCGGTTGCTTCGCCATGGTCCTGGAATGCATTCCCGCGGACCTCGCCGCGGAAATCACCGGCAGCCTCAGCATTCCCACCATCGGCATCGGCGCGGGGGCCGGCTGCGACGGACAGGTCCTCGTGTTCCACGACATGCTCGGCTGGGGCAAGACGCGTTTTACGAAAACCTATGCGGACGTCCGTTCCATGATCGGACAGGCCTGCGCGGAATATGTCAGGGAAGTGAAGGGCGGGGAGTTCCCCCGGGCGGAAAACACGTACAAATAGGCGGACGCCGCCAGGAAGTGCCATGGAGATTATCGAGACAGCAGAGGCGATGCGGGCGTGGTCGTTCCGGCAGAAGCGGCTGGGCAAGACCATCGGCTTTGTGCCCACGATGGGCGCGCTCCACGAGGGGCATATCAGCCTCATGCGCGCGGCCGTGCAGGGCAACGACCTGGGCGTCGCCAGCATCTTTGTGAATCCCACCCAGTTCGCGCCGAACGAAGACTTCAGCAAGTATCCGCGGACCTTCGAGGGTGACGTGCGCATGTGCACGGAGGCGGGAATCCAGGCCATCTATGCCCCGACCGGCGACTCCATGTACCCCGCGGGCTACTCGACTTACGTGACGGTGGAGAACGTCAGCGAAGGGTTGTGCAGCCGGACCCGGCCCCACTTCTTCCGGGGCGTGGCGACCGTCGTGACGAAACTCTTCAACGCCGTGCTCCCGGACCGGGCCTACTTCGGGCAGAAGGACGCCCAGCAGTGTGCGGTCATCAAGCGGATGGCCCGCGACCTGGACATGGGCATCGACATTATCGAAATGCCCATCATCCGCGAGCCGGACGGCCTCGCCATGAGCTCGCGCAACCGCTATCTCGGCCCGGAAGACCGCCAACGGGCCCTGTGCCTGTCGCGCTCGCTCTTCCAGGCGGAGAAGATGCTCCAGGCCGGCGAACGCTCCGCGGCCGTGCTGATCCAGGCGGTGCGCGAGGGCATGGATGCGGTTAACATCGACTATGTAGAATTGGTGGACGCCGACAGCATGCAGCCGGTCGACCGGGTCGAGCAACCCGTGGTCCTGGCCGTCGCGGCACTTGTGGGACCGGCCCGTTTGATCGATAATATCAAGTATATACTCTGAAGAGGATGTGAAGACGATGTTTGTAACGATGCTCAAGAGCAAGATTCACCGGGCCACCGTCACCGAGGCCAACCTCAACTACCCCGGCAGCCTCACCCTCGACGCCGACCTCATCGACGCGGCGGGCATGTTGCTGTATGAGAAGGTGGACGTGCTGAACATCAGCACGGGGGACCGTTTCGCCACGTACATCATCGAAGGCGAGCGGGGGAGTGGCGTGGTCTGCCTCAACGGCGCCGCCGCGCGCCTCGGACACACCGGCGACCTCGTCATCATCCTCACCTACGCCCATATGGAGCCCGGAGAAGCCCGGAAGCATGAGCCGGTTGTCGTCCACGTCGACGAGCGCAACCGCATCGTCGAGTAGACGGCCGTCCGCGTCCCGGAACGCCCTCGGTCTTCCCGGGGTCGCCGCCTCTTCCGTATCTCTCCTTATGGACTATCCCCTCGAGTTACTCCGCAGCGCGTGAATGGATTGGCGGCTCCGGTGTAGATATAGTCATAGAAGTGGGCGTAGGATGTCCTCTGAAAGTGTTTTGGCAGGGCATTCTGGCCCAACGTCACCGGGAGGGGAACGTCGTCATGAGCAACGCATCCTACGGGCGCGAGCCGAGCGCCGGGCCGCCGCCGGCACCACACAACACGCAGAGCAGCGGGTCGGCCATTGCCAGTATGGTCCTGGGCATCCTGTCCTTTCTCTTCTGTGGTCCGCTCTTCTCGGTGCCAGCGGTGATACTCGGACACGGTGTGCTTGGTAAGATCCGGCGCGGCGAGCTTTCGGGAGACAGCCGGGGCTTTGCGATGGCCGGGCTGATCCTCGGCTACATCAACCTGGGGATTTTTGCATTGATGATCCTGCTGGTCGTCCTGGCCGGATTTCGCGGTGGCCACGTTTCCCCGTTCGTCTATTCACTGTAACGGCGCATCCAGCACGGACCGCAGGCACGCCACAGCCTTTCCGGTAGCCGTCGACCGGCCGAAACGGTCCCATGCGCTCGCCGTGGCCAGCACAGACTCTATCGCGCGTCACCCGTGACGCGGTATCATCCGCGGAGGGTTCTCCGCGGCCGGCGCAAGAGCAGGATTCCGGCAAAGCCCATCGCGAGCATCAATCCGGCGAGCGCGGGCATGCCCACGGGCAGTTCCGCAGTGCTGTCTTCGTCGTACGGGTCGCTGCCGTAGAGCCATTCCAGATTGTCGTCCAACCCATCGCCGTCACTGTCCCGATCCAGATAGTTCGGCTGGCCGTCGTGATCGATGTCCGCCGTGCCTTCCATCGTGTCGTCCAGCCCGTCCCCGTCCGAATCGCCGTCGATGAAATTCGGCAGGCCGTCGCGGTCCGTGTCGCTGCCGGATTCAGCGCTGTCGGCGATGCCGTCATCGTCCGAATCGGGATCGAGGTAATTCGGGATCAAGTCCCCATCGCTGTCCGAGGCCGTCTCCACGGCGTCGGGCACACTGTCGCCGTCCGAATCGTCATCAAGATAGTCGGGCGTGCCGTCGCCGTTGCTGTCGCCGGTGCCTTCCACACTATCCGGGATCCCGTCCGCGTCCGAGTCGGGCTCCAGATAACTGCTTAGATCGCTCTCCACGAAATTGTCGGGAATCGTCCCGTCCTCGCCGATGGAAAGCCCGGCAAGCCCCCAGGTGTTCTCAATGCCGAGATACGTGATGCGGATCACGCCGCTGAAGAACAGCTCGATCTGGAAGTTGTTCGAGGACGGAGGATCATCGTAGTACTCCGTGATGTGGTCGTACGTAATCACCGCCCGGTCTGCCAGCTGTTGCCACGAGATCGCACCCGCCGTCGCCGGGTCGAGGTCGCTGAAGAGAGCGGATACGCGCGGCAGCGAGAAATGCTGATCGAACGTGAGGAAGAAATTGGGCATCAAATCGCCCGCCGTGAAGGAGACGTTCCCGTTGCTGTTCACGTAGAACTGGTCGTACGAGACGCCGTAGAATGGAATGGAGTTCCCGCCCGTCAGCGTAATGTTTGTGTAGTCGTCATCGTACAATGTCAATGGAATCGATTCAGCCGGGTTCACCGGATAGGCAGTGGCCGGCGCCGCCTTCGCCGTGTAGCGGTTCCGGCCGGGAACGGGCGTAAACGTCAGCGTCGTGTACGCAAGATCCATGAAAACCCCCGACATGTTTTCATCGAAGGTCCACGTCTCGGAGAAGTAGTCCAGCGGCACGACCATGCCCGCGCGCACGCGCGTCGTCGCGGGGGGGGCGTAACTCGCTTCCCCGAATTCGTCCAGGCCATGATAGGCGAAGACCGCGTAGTAATAGCGGGTGCCGACCGTGAGAGGACCGTCCACCACAGCGTTCCCGGTGCCGCTGTAGGCCAGATCGCCGTCCGTGGGACCTGCGGGATACCCGTCGGTCTTGCGCCGCACCACCACGTTCAGGAAGGCCTTCCCGGCGGGATTCGTCCAGTGCAGCGTGATATTCGGGTCGCCCTCCGCGGTTTCCGCGCTCAGCCCGGTCACGCCCAGCGGCAATCCGCCTATCTCCACCGCGCGGCACGCGCGCTCCAGCGTGTTCTTCTGGTCCTGGCTGAAGCCGAGGTTGATGGCGGCCTGCTTGAGCTGTGTGTACAAGTCCGCGTAGTCGGACCCTTCCGTCAGCAGATTGCACTGCGCCTCGTAAAAGAGGTCGGCCACGGCCGGAATCCCCATCCCCGTAATGCTGCGGCCATTGAAGGTTTCCCCGTCGACCAGGAGATACGCCAGCTTGTTGCCGACCCCGGAATTCGTGTGGACCCCGCCCCCGTCCCCCTGCCCGGTATAGTAATTGGGGCTGTACATGCGGTCCGGGTCATTGAACTGCGGGGGATTCTTCATGCTCCGCAACGCGCCATCCACCGGAATGTCCTCCCCCATGAGCCAGCGTACTTCCGGCGTGTCCGTGCCCTTGCCGTTGACGAGGTCGATGAATTCGCCCCAGATATCCGAGAAACTCTCGTTGATCGCGCCCGACTGCATCTCGTAGATGAGATTGGATTCGTGTTCCGTCACGCCGTGCGTCAGCTCATGGCCGACCACGTCGTCCACCGCGAATCCCTGGCCAAAATGCATGCGCGTGCCGTCCCAGCTGGCGTTCGCCCAGGGACACATTTCCGGCGCGGTCCCATACGGGCATTGGCGCGTCGTGGCGCTCATAATCATCCCGAACCCGTCGATGCTGTCCCGGTTGTGCTCGTTCTTGTAGAAATCGTACGTGTCCCCATAGTAGTCGTACGCCTGATTGACATCCGTGATCGAGGAAGCGAGCCCGCCTTCCGAGCGAATCAGGGAGCCGGGCTCCGCCTCCGTATTGTTGCTGTCGTAAATCTGGCGATAGCGGGCGTCATGCACGAGCGGATAATGAAAGACCACCCGGCCCGTGTGCGCATCCACGAAGACCATCTCGCGAATCAGCGCACTGTTGGCCGCCGACACGACAACGCGCCAGGCAAGACAGCCCGCACCGCGCCTGCCCAGCACACGCGGAGCGTAAATCATCAGTTCGGGCTCCGACGACGCCTCCAGCGCCGCGCCTTTCCCTGCCTTCTCCAGCTTCACCTTTGCGGCGGCCGCGCGGGCACGGTCCGGAGGGACTGCGGGCGACAGGCCCTTCGATCGCAACGGCGCCAACTCCGCATCACGCATCGCGTCGAACAGAACATGCCGCAACCCGCCGGCTTCGTTCATCTGGATGATGCTCTGCCCCCCGAGCACCGGAAGGCCGTCATAGGCCTGCTGCAGGCGGACATAGCGTCGGATCCCGCTCGCGGTCTTGCGGGCAACGCTGAATCCCCACCCGGCGTCTTTCACGGCGAAAACCGCGCGGTTCGCGTCCAGAAACGCCAGGGCACGGGCCGACTCTTCCGCACCCTTCGCCACGCCCGTCACGGGAAACTCGCCGCCTTCCGGCGCCGCGACAGACTGCACATACCCCTCCGGCGTCGTAGTAACTTCCGCGGCTTTGCCCCCCGTTGCCGCGCCTGCGCTTGCCAGCAGCGCCTCGATCGACGCGTTCTCCGCGAAAGCGGCCCCCGAAACCACGCCAAAGGCCAACAACAATCCCGCAATCAAACACCTCGCCTCACGCATTGGATTGATCCTCACAGCGTTGAGCCCGCCCCGTTTACGCGTTCTGTGCCCACCACGGACCGCTGAAATCAGTATACAAGCCTACTCTAGCGATCATTCTGCCAAGATGCAATTCCCAATATGCATTTCCGGTATACGCCCGCTTCTCCGCGAACGGCCCGGTGCGTAGACCCTGTCAGGATTCAGTGTAGCCCCTGAACCCGCTGGCCGGGTCGGCACGGCTGCGCCACATCCAGTTCTTCACCTCGGGCGGGTATCACGCCTGTGCTGAGGGCGAAGACGGGTTCTGCGCGGGCGCAGGGTGAACCTGCGTTTTTTGACCGCATAGAACGCAACGGGCGCAAAGAAGAGCGGATTTGCCGCAGGAGCCGCAAGAGGGGGGGAGTGCTTGAGCGGCTAGCAGGATGAACCGGATGGGGGAGAGGGATGGGGAGAACGCGTGTTTCCATTCGGACAGGCCGTGCTTATGTACCGCGGGTGCGCACGTCTCGACGCGGCCGGGGCGGTATTATAAGCGGGGACGTCGGGTCTACCCCCCCTGCCCCCCCGCACGCGGGGGGGGGGTCCGTCATTGCGAACGAAGTGAAGCAATCCCCCGGTCTCTGCCTCCCCCGCACGCGGTGGGGGTGGGTCCGTCATTGCGAACGAAGTGAAGCAATCCCCCGGTCTCTGCCTCCCCCGCACGCGGGGGGGGCAGTCGGTTGCGCTGAAAGCGCAAAAGAAATCAGCCCAGGGCAAGGCGCGCAATGCGCGACGCCGCCCTGGGTCAGCATGCCCCCCTCATCACAGCCCTGTAAGGGCGAGAGACGGACAGCCCACGCGAAATACAGACGGGGAGATACGAACTGTCCCGTTGCGTCCAAATGGGTGTGTGCGTCCTCTCTCGCACTTTCAGCGCTTCGGTTGTGGGCATAGGGCACCGGGGGCGGCGGGCCCTTGCTTCGCTTCGGCCCTTGGCACCGGGCTGTAATTTTGCCGCGCCTTCGGCGCTCCGGACTTTACGCGTCCCAGGCGGTTGTCTTGCCGCGCCTTCGGCGCTCCGGGCGAGGAAAGGATTGTCCCAAATGCGCCCCGGATGCTATCATCCCGGCTCAGGGTTGTCTGTATTCCAAAGTAACCGTGTTGGGGAGTTGTGTGCCGTGAAAACGATTACCGTGCAGGTCAGGGAAGACCATCTTGAAACGCTGGCCCGAACCAAGCCCATGACGGCCTTGTCCGAGCTCGTGTGGAACGCGCTCGACGCCGATGCCACCGAGGTGCGGGTCGAGTTCATCGAGAATGAATTGGAGGGCCTGGAAACCATCCGAATTGTGGATAACGGGCACGGCTTGTCTTACGCCGATGCGGTGGTGGCGTTCCAGAACCTCGGCGGCTCCTGGAAACGGGACGAATATCGGTCGAATCAGCGCAAACGGGTGCTCCACGGCCAATACGGCAAGGGCCGTTTCCGGGCCTTTTCGATGGGCAGCCTCGTGTCGTGGCAGAGCACCTACGAAGAGCTGGGACAGCTTCAGCAGTTCAGGATCTCCGGCAAGGCCGAGAGCTTGGGCGAGTTCGACCTGAGCGACCCCCGGCCGGCACAGCGAAACCGCTCCGGCATGATCGTCGAAATCCAGAACGTCTCCTCCAATACCGGCTTGCTGCGCGGCGGAAAAGCCGTGGAAGAGGTCACGGAAATCTTTGCCCTCTACCTCCGACACTATCCCGACGTGCGCATCATATACGATGGCGTCCCGATCGATCCGGCCCATGTCGAGCAGCAATTCGCGGACTACGTGCTGGATGAGCTGGTAATGCAGAACGGGGAGCGGGTGAACGCCGCCCTGACCGTCGTGGAATGGACCTTGCCAGGGCGCCGCGGTGTCTATCTCTGTGACGAAGCGGGATTCATGCGGCATAACGCCTTGCCAAGGCTGCACTTCCGTGGATTCAGCTACACCGCCTATGTCAAGTCCGCCCACATCCAGACCCTCGACGCCGAGGGCTTGCTCCAGGCCGGCGAACTCGCCCCGGACGTCCGCATGCTCCTGGACGCCGCCCGCCGCAAACTTCGCGAACACTTCACCCTGCGCGAAGCCGAACTGGCCCAGGACACGATAGAAGAGTGGAAAGAGCAGGGGCTGTATCCCTTCGAAGAGGCGCCGAAAAGCGATGCCGATCTGAACGAGCGCCGCATCTTCGACATCTACGCCACGCACCTCAACCAGATCTTCCCCGACTTCACCACGGCCCGACCGCGCTACAAACGGCTCACGCTCCGGCTCATTCAGGAACTCGTGAAGACCGAACCCACCCGGATGGCCCGGATACTCGACGATTTGCTCGAATTCCCCGAGGAAAAGGAGGGCGAAGTCCTCGAATTGATCCAGGCTTGACAACGGGCCGCGAATCTGGCAAGATAGCGCACAGGTGAAAGTTTTTTCAGTATATCTACGGAGGGCGAATCGCCATGGCAACGAACGCGGAAGACAAGGCCAAGGGCCGGGCACTGGACATTGCGCTGTCGCAGTTGGAGAAGCAATTCGGGCGGGGTACCCTCGTCCGTCTCGGGGACGAGACCTTTGTGCAAGGGGTGCGCGCGATCTCCAGCGGCAGCCTGTCACTGGACATTGCCACCGGGGTGGGGGGGCTGCCAACCGGACGCGTGGTCGAGATCTTCGGCCCTGAATCCTCCGGCAAGACCACACTGGCCCTGCACGTCGTGGCCAGCGCGCAGCGGGCGGGCGGCATCGCCTGCTACATCGACGCCGAACATGCCCTCGATCCCGCCTTCGCGCGGAAGATCGGCGTGGACATCGACAACCTGCTCGTCTCCCAGCCGGACATGGCCGAGCAGGCCCTGGAAATCTGCGAAAGCCTCGTGCGCAGCAACGCGGTCGACGTCATCGTCATCGACTCCGTGGCCGCGCTCGTCCCCAAGGCCGAAGTCGAAGGGGATATGGGGGATCAGTATATGGGCTTGCAGGCCCGGTTGATGTCCCAGGCCCTGCGCAAACTGACCTCCGTCATCAGCCGCTCGCGCACCCTCGTTATCTTCATCAACCAGATCCGCGAGAAAATCGGCGTGATGTTCGGCAATCCGGAAACAACCACGGGCGGACGCGCGCTGAAATTCTATTCGAGCATGCGCCTCGACATCCGGCGCATCGCCTCGATCAAGGAGAAGGAGGAGAACGTCGGGAACCGGGTGAAGGTGAAAGTGGTCAAAAACAAAGTCAGTGCGCCGTTCCGCGAGGCCGAATTCGACATCCTCTTTGCCGAGGGCATTTCGAAGGAAGGCGACATCCTCGACCTGGCCTGTGAAATGAAGCTGATCCAGAAGAGCGGCGCCTGGTTCTCCATGAACGGAGAGAACCTCGGCCAGGGACGCGAAAATACGCGGCAGTACCTCAAGGAGCACGCGGAATTGACCGAGAAGCTGCGCGAGCAGATTATCGCTACGAAGAAACTGCCGTGGGCGGTGGGGGGCCAGGCGGCCGAACAAGAGGTGAGCGCTGGAGACTGAGCGGGACGCGAGAACGGATTCCCAGGTCCATTTTCGGTACGGGCGGCGCGCACGGGTAGGGCTCTTTATCCTCCTCGTGCTCACGATCCTGTTTGCCGGGGGCGTCCTTTTTGTCAAGTACAAGCTCGGCTCCCTTCGCGAAACGATGCAGAGCCGCATCGAAACCAAACTCGGCGGACGCCTCCAGGTGGGCGCATTGCGCGTCAACGGCCTCCGCGGGTTCCGCGTCGAGGGCTTGGAAGCCCGGCTCATCACGCCGGTCGGCCCCATCGTGGAAGTGGCTATTCCCGCCGTGTATGTGTACATCGACCTGATTGACCTGCTCTATGGCGAGGTCACGATTGAGCGTCTTCAGGTCGATGACGCCCGCGTCATGATTGCCCGCCCCGAGAACGGCGACTGGTTCAAACCCTCCGACAAGCCCTTGGGCGACGGCGATCTTGAAGCCATCCGCAAGATCGGCTTGCGCGTGACGGGCAGCCGATGCGCAATCGATATCCGCAACGTAGTGGGGGATACCCACCTTCGCCTGGATCAGATCGACTTCGACCTGTCGCATCTCGCCAGCGCCGCCGAAATCAATGGCACCCTCTCGGGCCTGATCAACGGCGCCGGCAACAAGCGCCTGGACCTGAATCTCCGTTTCGCCAGCCCGGATGACTTCGATTTTCGAGCACAGTGCGGCGAGATCACCGCCGAGGACGTGAACGTGTTCTTGCCCGCCCCCAAGCACATCGTTCAGGCAGGCACCGTCGTTCCAAGAGTCCGGCTCGCCGGATATCCCAACAAAACGCTGGTCCTCGCCCTGGACGCCTCGTTCCGCGGCCTGAGTTTCCGCGACCAACCCGAATTCTTCGCTCCGGCCACCGGTTCCCTGACGGCGCTGGCCAGTTACGACATCGACAGCCATCTGCTGTCGCTGGCCACGGCCAAAGTCAACGCGGAACAGTTGGCCGGGCGGCTGGACGGCACAATTTCCCTCGCCGGCCCGCAACCGCTTTTCGACCTCCACTTGCAGGCGGACCAGGTCCCTTTCAAGGAAGCGTTTGACTACTTCCTTCAGGGCAAGAGCGACCGCTACGGAAAACTCGTCATCGACCTCACCGAACCCTACCGGGTGGGTGCGGGCCTTCAGGGGACCCCTGCGGCGCCCATTTTCAGCGCCGAAGCTTCGGTCGGCGCGGGCAGGGTGGCCTTCACGCCGAAAGACGCGCGAATGCCCCGGGCGGACCTCAAGTTCGGACTGATGAAGATTGCCTGGGCCTCCGGCGACCCGATGCCCTACGGAAGCTTCAACATCACGGACGGAATCATCGACCAGGACGATGTCGGACTGCATGCCAGCAAAGTCTCCGGCACCCTGCTGCTCAAGGAGACGAGCGTGGCCCTGGATCCGGTCAGCGCCGAATTGACCGGCAATGCCTTTGTCGGCCGCGCCAGTTATGATCTCGAGGCGCAGAAGGGCGAATTCTCCGTCACCGGCGCGCTTCGTGAAGCCGAAAAAACCCCTCTGGGCGAGATTGACGATTTCGCGGTGGCCGGGACGGTGAACGCGCATTGCGACGGAGAACTCAGCAAGGATCGGCTGCTCTTCGTCTCAGACCTGGATCTGACGCAGGCCCAGGTCGATTTCGACTGGTGGCTCCGAAAGCCGATCGGCGTGGGCGCCGTCATCAAAGGCCTCAAGGTTGAAATGTTCCCCAACAAGCGCTTCACGATCCATGGCGAAGGCGCCATTGACGCCACGAAGCTCAAGGCGGACTTCGAATTCAGCTGGACGAACAAGAAGTGGATGTCGCAGAACATCACCTTCGTGCTTGATCCCGTGGATGCCGCGACCGCCGGCAAGTGCCTTCGAATTCCCTATACGGCCGGCGGAGGGACCGGCAAGAATTTCGTCATCGAATGGAAGCGCAAGAACAACCTGCCCAAGGACAATACCGTCCACGTGGCCGGCGACTTCAACGAGGCCACCTTCGTCGCCAACGACACCAGTGTCCCGATTCATGGCAAAGACCTCCACGTGGATGTGATGGTCGATGTCAGCGCCACCCGGGAATCCGGCGTGGTCCTGGTCAAGGCGGGAGAGGCGGAAATCCCGCCGTTGGATGTGAAGTGGCTCCTGCCGCTGCGCCCGGAGAACCCGTCCCCGGCCGAGGCCGAAGCGAAGAAGAAACGCAAGAAGAAGGATGACGACGACGGACCGGAGAAGCGGGAGGCCACCTGGGTCTTCAATCTCGACGGCGATGCCCTCGAGATGGCGCCCTGGAAGGGAACGAAGTTCAAGGGCGTCGCCTTTGACGACCCCAACGCCTCGGGGCTGCGAAGCTTCTCCGCCGAAGTGGATGGCGGAAAAATCGAGGGGAATTTCCGTGTGGAACGGGGCGATAACGTCGCGGAAATGAACGCCCGATGGGACAAAATCCCCGCTTCCTATCTCTGCCAGCACCTCAAGTTTCCTGACCTGCTCGACGGGACGGCTTCCGGCCACGTCCACTACACGCAGGACAACGATGATCCCAGCACCCTCAAGGGTGCCGGCGCCTTCGAGATCATCAACGGGCGCTTCAGCGCCGATTTCCTCGCCAAACAACTCAAGGATCAACTGAAGAGCGACAAGGCCGTCCTGCCGCCCTCGCTCGAGTTCTCCCATTTCAGCGCCGACGTGGAATTGAACGGCGACACGATCTCCCCCAGGAATATCCTGCTGAAGGGCGCCGGCATCACCGTGACCGGCGAGGGACAATACGTGTCGGATGGCGACATGCATTTCATGCTGAAGGCCTCCATCACCCCCGAAACCGCCCAGCGCATGCCCATCCTCTTGCGCAGCTTCAACATTACCGGCCATCAGCTTACCCGCAACAACATCGAGTTGGCGTTCGACATCTCCGGTCCCACGTTTCACCCCAGCAGCGCGGTCACCGGCCTGCCTTCCGTCGGCGTCACCCTCGTGAGCGGCGCGGGCGAGGTCGCCAGCGAAGCCATCAAGGTGATCGATGCCCCTAGACAAATCCTCATCGATCTCATTAAGATCTTCGGCGGTATCGTGGGCCCCGGAAGCAAGAACCAGGCAGTACAATAAAACATGGAAATTCGTATCGGAAAGAGCGCACGCGCCTGCGCCGCCTGCAAGCGCGAGTTTGTGCATGATGAAGAGTTGAATTCCCTCGTCCGCCTCGCCGACGAGGGGCTGGCCCGGGAGGACTTCTGCCAGGCCTGTTGGACCCCGGACAAGGCCGACGGCGCCTACTCGGCATGGTCGCCAAAGTTCTATGATCCCAATGTTGCGGAACAGCAGCCCCCAGAGGTATTCTCTCCCCTGCGGCAGTTGTTCTATGATGCCGTGGAGTCGGAAGGACGCATCCAGCAGGCCATGGCGTTCCTGGCCGCGCAGATGCTG
>CAILVY010000031.1 GCA_903837785.1 Candidatus Hydrogenedentota bacterium | reverse complement strand
GTCGGCCCCCGGCAGGCGCGGGCCTCCGCCGCACAACGATCGCCCATCCGATGCCCAGGCAGCCTGTGAGCAATCCCGTCAACTTGTAGCCACAGGAAAGGCTGCAGGTCACGTAGGCAAACAAGGCCAGCGACGCCAGACTGAGCGTAAGCTGGCCCGAGCGTACAAGGAATTTCGGGAAGGCCGGCACGCGCAACAGTGTCAGCAGGAACATCGAGACTGCAAAAGAGCCCAAGCAGACGGCGCAATAGAGCAACAGCGGCCTCCCATACAGGCTCGCGAAATCCAGGGGTGAGTAGCGGCTTCTCCCCGGCGAGGGCGGGTAGAATAGCCCGTAGCCCAGCGGGTCACGCAGCGGTTCCAGGAGAAAGGGGGGCGACAGCCGCTGCGCCCGGTTGAAACCCGCGGCACGCGACGTCATGTAGCGGTCATAGCTTTCCGCGGCCGCCCGATAGGCCGGGGCCGAGAAGCCTTCCTCTCGGGCCAGCGCGCGCAGGCCGGTGATCTCGATGTCCGCCTCGCTCTTGAGCTGGGCAATCAAGGCGGCAAACGCGTCGATGTTAATTGTCCTCGGGCTTCCGTAGAGCGTGTTGGGCTCGGGCGTTCCGCCCGTGAATTCGTAGGGGTGCGTGAGGACGACGAGCGCAGCCGTGCCGCTCCCGCGGGACTGACGTATCCGTTCCAGCGCAAGCGGAATCTCGTGAAAGAGGCAGGTGAACGGCACGAAGGACAATGTGGACGCAGGATCCACCGGGCCGCGGAAATCGGCCGAGAGAATGGAAAGCCCCGCTTGTTCCACCGCGCGAACCGTGTTTAGATCATACGTGTTCACCGGCGGTACGAATGCCTCTACCGGTCGCCCTATCACGCTCTCGAGGATGTGTTTCCCATCAGTAATCTTCACCAATTGCTCGGCCTGATCCAGCCCTCGAAACTCCGTCAACATCGGGGAGGGCGGTTCTTCCTGACGATACTCGTGCCGGTGGCCGTGGAGTGCGCACTCGACCACCCCTGCGTCCACCGCGCGGCGCAGCAGGGCGGCCTTCTCCCCGGCGAGTTGTTCCCCCTTGTGCAGAGGAATGACGCCGAATACCACAGGCACGCCCTGCCGGGTGAAAACCTCGATAATGCGCGTGTCGGTGGCGGTATCGCTGAGTTGGCTGAAGTCGTCATAGCGGAAGACCACCTGGATGTTCGCCGCGCTTGCCGGTGACGCCGCGCCCAGACAACAGACGGCTGCGAACAGGAGCAGGCGAGACAGCCTCTGTCGGCGAGTCCTCACAAGGGGTCCCCAACCCGACGTTGCCGCAGCGCGTGTATCAAAGAACTGCATCTCAGCGTGTCTCTCCCGCCCCGAACCCGGCCGCCTCAAACCGCGCGGCGCCGTCCAGGATTCCCCGTTGCTTCAGTCGCGCCGTGAGCGCTTCCGTGAATTTTACAGCATCTTGGGGCTCCACGTGGGAGTTGTCCGGGCAGAGCATCCCGGCACATTCCGGCATGTCCTCGAAGTCGAGGGTGGCAGCCCGCGTCAGCGGCGCAATGACATTCCAGTACTGTTCTTTTGGAAAGAGGCGTTCCGCCGCCTCCTTCAGCTCGCGGCCCAAGGGCATCCGCACAAAGACGACATTCCCCCCCCGTTCCTTGATGCGAGCGACCAACGAAGCCACGCCTTTGAGGACCCGTTGCCATTCCTCTGGCGTAACCTGGGCTAGGCGCGCCTTGAGATCGTCTATCGCCCCTGCTGTGGTGCTCTTGCGATAGCCCTCCAATTGCGCGGCGCTGAGCTTGTGAAAGTGCGTCTCTCCAAAGCGGTCGGGGCCGAACAACGCGAACTGGGGCAGAGACGTGACGCCGTAGAGCCACGGCATCATCTTTCGGCGCAGGGCCACGGATTGTGAAAGCACGGCAAAGGATGCCTGAAAGGGCGTTCTTACGTTCAACGATATCCCCTCCAGGATGCCCCATTGGTCATGATAGTAGTCCACATACGCCTTCTGATCGCCCCAGTCCTTTTCGGATTGGAAATCGGGGACGTGCAGCCCATAGAGAACCACTCCCTTGAAGGACGCATCCTGGGCAAGATCCTTCAGAACGGCCGCCCCGGTCTTCCCGGCTACCGCGAGATTGCAGGGGGTGTAGCCCGGGCAGTTTCTGGCGAGGGCTGAGGGGACGATGCCCATATGGACACGGGAATCGCCCAGGCAGACCAGGGCCTTGCATCCAGGTTCGCTCGCCTGTGCCCGGATGCGCGCCCAGAGCACCCGGTCGTCATGGGGCAATGAGGGCTGATAGCCCCGAAAACGGAAGTACCCCTCCATCAAGGCGAGCATGGCGAGCGCCCCAAGGAGCGCAACGCCCCATCGTTTCCATGGGTGTCCCTGCGGAAAGCGGTCATCAGAACTGGAAATAGATGAACGCATCTGATGCCTCCCCCGAAGTCCATACAATGAAAACCAGGCACAGCGATATCAAAGCGCCTTGAAGCCACCACGGACAGCGTTTCGCCACATCTTCAATCGTCGTGTCGCGCATCAGCCAATGGAAGAGGAAGACGGCGCCGGTTGTCAGTCCGGCAACGAGCACTT
>CAILVY010000030.1 GCA_903837785.1 Candidatus Hydrogenedentota bacterium | reverse complement strand
GGCGAGCACGAAGACGAGCAGACCGCCGAGCAGCGCGCGGGGGTCGCCGTGCATGGGCAATCCGAGATACCGGAAGAGCATCGCGTCCGCCCACAGTCCGAGCGCATAGAAGATGACTGTATAGGGGAGCAGTTTCCCGATCAGGGCCTTGATGACGCTGCCGCCGGCCCGATGCAGCCATTCGCCGGCGGTGCCCTCCTTGAGTTCGATGCCCATCACAAAAACCGTGACAACGATGATGAAGATCTGGAGGAGGCTGGGGAGCAAGGGGGCGACCACGTAGTAGGCGTAGCTCGCGTACGGATTGAAGAGCAGGTGAGTGTCGACCTGGATGGGGATGGCGTGGTTCATGGCCGAGAGCGGAGACTCGCCGCGTTTGACGCGCGTCTGAAGGTTGACCCCCGTGGAGAGGGTGATCGCGGCCGCGAGGACTTCGCGCTGGACGATGGATCCGGTCATCATGAACTGGTTGTTGAAATAGGCGACGACCTTCGGGGCGTGCCCCCGGAAGACGTCGCGCTCGAGATTGGCGGGAAGCAGCACAAGGCCATAGGCGCGTCCGGCGACGATGAGCGCACGGCCTTCCTCGAAGCTCTTGACCTTGAAGTCAATCCGCAATGAGGGGGTGGCATCGACCCAACGGACGAGCCGGCGTGAGAAGGAGGTGTTGTCCTGATCGCAGACGGCGATAGGCAAGTCGCGGGGCACGGAACGATGGAACAAGGCAATCATGGCACCCATCGTGCACAGCGGCAGGACGAGCGTGATCAGCAGGTACGTCGGGCGCGATACGGCCCGGCGCAACTCCCGCAGGAACACGGGTACAAGGCCCCGCCATTCCGTGTTCATGAGCCGAAGGTCCCCGCGGGTGCCGCAGCGAGGGGCGTTTTCCATGTGACGAGCGCGCTCATGCCGGGGCGCAGTCCTTCGACGGGATTGACGGGCCGGGCGCGCACTTCGAAGGTCTTATAGTCGAAATCACCCGAGGTTTTCGTGGCGCGCCAGGTGGCGAATTCGCCGAGGGCCTTGATGTAGTCCACGCGCAATTCGACGTCCTGGTTGCCGATGGCTGGAAAGCGGGCGGTGAATGTGCTGCCGACGCGCAGTTCGGACAGGAGATCCTCGCGCAGGTTGAAAACGACCCACAGGTCGCTCAGATCAACCAGACTGAAAACGGGGAAACCGGGCGTCACGAGTTCGCCCGGATCGGCGGCGATATCCACGACTTCCGCGTCGGCGGGGGACTTAATCTCCGTTTCGGCGAGGTAGGACTGGACTTCCGAGACCACGCCGCCCGCCTGCTGCTCAATGCCCCGCGCAGCCTTCTTGTCCTCGGCGCGGGCGCCCTCCACGGCCATCTCATAGATCGCCTTGGCGGCGCGGGCCATTTTCATGGCCGCCTGATATTTCGTCGTCACTTCGTCCAATTGCTGGATGGGGATGGAGTCGGCCTCGTAGAGCGCGGACAGGCGCTTGTACGTGCGTGCGCCGAGTTCCGCGGCCGTCTCGGCGGTCTGCCAGGCCTGGAACGCCGCCTCGATCTCCTGTTTGCGCGCGCCGAAGTCGGCTTTCTCGCGCTGCGCGGTTGCGGCCTGCTGCACGCCGTTGGCCTGCTCCGCCTTGGCCTCGATTTCGGGGCTCTTAAGTGTCGCGAGCACCTGCCCTTTCGTGGTCTTGTCCCCCTCTTTCACTTGCAGGAGTTCGATGCGTCCGAAGATCTTCGGGGCAACGTCGATCTGCCGGGCGTCCACTTCGCCCTGGATGACGAGCGGCACCGGCGCAAAGATGAACTGGCTGCCGTAGACGACGGCCGTAGCTACGCCGGCGATGAAGAGCAAAAAGAGAAACACGCCCAAGGTCTTCTTCATAGACTACTTCCCTGTCTTGGCGCCGGTTCGTCCCTTGGCGGGCCGGGCCTGCCGCTGGGGCAGGCGCAATCCGCTGAACGTAACCCGGGTAATGTGGTCCACGACGGTCTTCAGAAAACGCTCCGAGTACTCCTTCTCGCCGCGCAGCAGGAGGACGGGTTCGCGGGCGAGGCTGTAGAAGACGATCTGGCCGTTGATCGAGTACGCCCAAAGGCTCGCCTCCTCGTCCGTAAGCCGGGGGCAGGCGGATTGAATGAGGCCCTTCAGCGCCTGATGATTCGGGCGGAACGCCTGTTCAAAGATCGCTTCCAGGGCGTCGGTCTTGCTCAGGACGCAACGCACGATGAGCTGGGGGTACCAGCGGGGGATGTCGCTCGAAAGATAGGAACGCGTTTCGCGGTCAATCAGCGCGCGGAGCGCCTGTATGGCGGCGGCACGCGAGAGGGCGGCCGGCGCCGCGGCCAGGGACTCCCGCCGAATCGACGTCATTCTGGCGAGGGCGAAGCGGACTGTCTCGAGGAAGAGATTCTCTTTGGAGGAGAAGTGGTAGTTCATGGCCGCGACATTGGCGCCGGCCTTCTGCGCGATGTCGCGGACACTCGTGTCGCCGAAGCCCTTCTCCGCGAAGAGCTCCCCCGCCGCCAGAAGCAGGCGTTGGCGCGTGTCGTCGCTCTTGTCCGAAGGGACGCTGTTCTTTCGGGCCATGGCTTCCATTCCGGGTTTGGCTGAGTGCGGATAGTGTAAAACAAACGTTTGTTTAATGCAAATGTTTCACACGGGCGAGGGCTTGATTCGGGCGGGGCAGGCCGGTTGCCTGATGAGAGCGCACGCCGTCGGGGCGTTGAATCCGTGCTGCGGGGGGATGATAATGCGAGTGGGCGGGCAGAAGATGACCACTGCCGCGGGAGGTGAATATGGGCGCGATGTCGAGTCTGTTGCTGGCGCTGCTGGCGTTGCTTGGGGCGCCGTCCGGGGATGATGCGCTGTTGATTCAGGGCCAGGGGCTCACGCTCGGTTTCAGCGCGCAGACGGGCGGGCTGCGCACAGTGCAAGGGCCGGGTCCCGCACATCCCTTTATCCGGAACGCGGCGGAGGCCCCGCTGCTGTGGCGCCTGGTGCTGAAGGATGGGCATGGCGACCGGGCGATTACGATGGACAATACCAAGGCGGGCCCGCCTGCGGTCACGCGCGAGGCCGGGAAACTGACGATGGCCTGGAAGGACGTGGCATTGCCGAAGGACGCGGGCACCCTGGACGTGCGCGTGGAATGCACGCTGCCGGAGAAAAGCGACGCGGCGGAATTGCGCTTGTACGCGACGAGCAACTGTGCGGACCGGGGATTGTGGGAGGTGCAGTTTCCGGTGATTGCGCCGGTGTGCGAAAAGGGGAGCGCGGACGTGGCGGTGGGCCGGGGCACGTGGGGAGCGTTGTACGAGAAGGCGGAAGAGGAGATTTCAGGCGAGTATCCCTCGGGCAATTTCCCGATGCAGCTTATGCTCGTGCAGGAGGGCGGGAACGGCCTGTACCTGGCGGCGCAGGATGCCGCGGCGATGTTCAAGGAGTTCGAATTGTATCCCGGGGGCGAATTTCACGTCTCCACACGCGCGGTGGACATGGGCGTGCCGGGGAATCGCTATGAGGCGCCGTATCCATTCGTGCTGGCGGCGTATCGCGGCGGCTGGATGGATGGCTGCAAACGCTACCGGGCCTGGGCGGTGAAGGACGCGCCGTGGACGCGGAAGGGTCCGCTCGCGCAGCGGACGGACGTGCCGGAAGGCATCAAGCACGTGTGCGCATGGCTGCTGGGCGGGGGAAGCGCGGCGGAAGCCGTCCCGCAGATTGGGCAGTTCGCGGGGGCGGTGGGCGCGCCGGTGGGCGTGCACTGGTACAACTGGCATGAGATTCCCTTTGACACGCACTATCCCGATTACTTCCCCACGAAGCCCGGCTTTGCCGAAGGCGTTGCCGCGTTGAAGAAGGAAGGCATCGTGGTGATGCCATACATCAACGCGCGGCTGTGGGACACGGGGAACGAGGATTTTGCCGCGGCAAAGCCGGCGTCCACGAAGGACGAAGACGGCGATGTGACCATCGAGGAATACGGGTCGGGCGCAAAGCTGGCCGTGATGTGTCCGACGCAGGCGTTGTGGCAGAAGAAAGTCGAGGAGATTATTCATCGCCTGGGCGAGGAATGCGGGGTGAACGCGGTCTATATGGACCAGATCGCGTCCGCGCCGCCACGGGTGTGCTTTGACAAGGCGCACGGCCACGCGCTGGGCTCGGGGGACTGGTGGGTGAGCGGCTACCGCACGCTGCTGACGCCCATCAAGGAGTGGTGCGCCGAGCCGTCACGGTCGATTGGACTCACCACGGAAAATGACGCCGAGTGCTACATGGACAACGTGGACGGGCTGTTGATCTGGACGCCGCGCAGCGAAAACGACATTCCGATGAACATGGCGGTCTACAGCGGCTACACGCTCTACTTCGCTTCGAACCGGGCATTCGCCTTCGGCGATGAAGGCTATTGCCTGTGCCAGGCGCGCGATTTCACCTGGGGCGCACAGCTCGGCTGGGACGGTCCCGAGATCCTGCAACCGCAACATATCGACAAGTTGATGTTCTTGTCGCGCCTGGCGCGGCTGCGGGCGAAGGCGCTGAACTATGTGGTGTACGGCGAACTGCTGGAGGTGCTCCGCCCCGTGAACGAGGTGCCGAAGATCACCGGGAAATGGAACACGCCGAAGGGCGACGCCCCGGTGACATTGCCGGCGGCCCACGCGGCGTTGTGGCGCGGCCAGGACGGGTCCTTGGCCGTGCTGATGGCCAATGCGGACAAGGAGGCGCGGCAGTTCGTGTTCCACTTTGATGCGGATCGTGTCACTGCAGTTTCGGGGGAGTCGTGGAGCGCGACGGCGCAGTCCTTATCCGAAGAGAAGCCGCTGGGCGCCTTCACGGGGCGGCAATTTGACGTGGCCGTGGACCTGCCGCCTCGGGATGCATTGATTCTGCATCTTCATAAAGGCAAGTGAAGGGAACGGGCATCGATGTTCGGTTTCAAGCGGCGGCGGCGCGAGCGGTTGAAAGAGACGCCGCTGTCTGCGGCGGCCGGGGCGATTGTGGCCCGCAACATGCCGTATTTTCGCTACCTGAGTGCGGACGAGCAAAGGAAGCTGCTGGGTTTCATTCAGGTCTTTCTGTCGGAGAAGTCCTTTGAAGGCTGCGGGGGGCTGAAACTCACGGACGAGATCCGCCTCACGGTCGCGGCGCACGCGTGCCTCCTGCTCCTGCACCGGGAGGAGGATTTCTATCCCAATTTGTGCAGTGTGCTCGTGTATCCCGCGTCGTTTTCGGTGCGAACGGTTCAACACCCCGTGGGACCTTTCACGGAAGAGCAAAGTGAAATCCGCGTCGGGGAAGCCTGGCAGCGTGGTGTTGTGATTCTCGCGTGGGACGGGGTTCTTCGGGGGGCACAGGGGGAACACGACGGTTTCAACGTGGTGCTGCATGAATTCGCCCATCAACTGGATATGGAGAACGGGGCGGCCGACGGCTATCCGGGCTTTCGCGACAGGGCGCTGGCGGAACGATGGCCGGGGATCATGAGCGAGGCGTACGAACGCGCGCTGAAGGGGCTCGAAGAAGGCCGGGGCCCGCTGGTGGGCCGCTACGGCGTCCGCAGCCCGTCGGAATTCTTCGCCACGCTGACGGAATGCTTCTTCGAGCGCCCCCATTCGTTCAAGGCGTGGGAGTCGGCGGTCTATGAACTTTTCACCGCGTTCTATCAGCAGGACCCGAGCAAACGTATTCCGCCGGAACGGGAATTCGCGGCGGAGCGTCTTGGAAACGGGGCATGAAAGCCTCGGCGCGCCTGCCGCGGCAGGGCTCCTGGCCGCGCCGTTGTGTAATCTTGTTCGTCTGAGTACAATAAGCGTCAAAGGAGAAAGGCGCCATGGTTGATCCCGAACTGTTGAAGATACTAGTTTGCCCGGAGAAGAAGACGCCGGTCACGCTCGCCGACGATGCGTTGATGGCGAAAGTGAACGCGGCGATCGAGGCGGGCGCATTGAAGAACCGCGCCGGCCAGAAGGTGGAAGAGACCGCGGGCGGCGGTTTGGTCCGTGAAGACGGACAGTATCTCTACCTGATCCGGGATGACATCCCCATCATGCTCATCGACGAATCCATCCCGACGGATCAGTTGGCCTAGGTCCGATTCGAGCCTTTGTCCACGGGCCGGTGGTGGACGATGTAGTGAAGGTAGCGGTAGCGAAGCCGGCCCCGAAGAGAGGCGTAGAGGGACCGAGCCGCGATCCGGATCAGGGAGCTCCCCCCCACTCCCTTGCCCGGCCCGGGAACCGTGCCCGGCAACGGCAGGCCCAACGTGAAGAAACGTCCGTCGGGTGTGAAACAGCACCGGTAGCGCGCTGCGCTCAATTGCGAGAGCACGCGCAGACGCGGGCTGTCAAACATCGTCACAAAGAGATCGAAGTTCGCGGCGCGAACCTGCCTCAACACGGAGAAGAACGCGCGAGCGGCCCGATCGGAACGTGCGGTCACGAGCACTTCATCCGCCAGCCCCGCGATGTGCCCACCGGGATAGGAGGGCGGCACGACGGCGCTGATGCGGGCGCCGGGAAACCGGGCGCGCAGATGCCGGAGCAGCCGCCGGAAATGGGGTCCGCGGCTGTAGAACGCGCCAATGTGTTGAATGCCGTTCATGGCCTCAGCCTCTCCAGGAAGGGCTCGTAGTGCTGGAGGATGACGCGCGGCCAAGTGTAGTGATCTTCCACGCGGCGGCGTCCCGCCTCGCCCATGCGCGCGCGCAGCGCGGCGTCATCGAGAAGCAGCACCAGCTTCTGGCACAGTTCCTCGGGATTGCCCCGCTCGAACAGGAAACCCGTCTCGCCATCCACGACGATATCCTGCAACCCTCCGACACGGCTTGCGCAGACGGGCCGTCCCGAGGCCATGGCCTCGAGGGCGACCAGTCCGAAGGGTTCATCCCACACACTGGGCACGACGCAGCAATCCGCCTGCTGATACAGGGTCCGTATCTCGTCATGGCTCTGCCATCCGGCCGGGCGGAACCAGGGCGTTGCGGGAGAATCCTCGGGCAGCGTGATCTGGATTTCGAAATCGTCTCGATGCCGCGCCAGCGTTTCGCCGGCCCGATACAGCAGGTCCGCGCCTTTTAGCGGGTCTTCCGCGCGGCCGGCCATCAAGATGATCTTGCGTTCCCCACCCGGCTTCACGGGCGCCGGCACATACGTGAAGTTCTCAATATCGACTCCGCCCGGCAAGATGCAGACGGCCTCACAGTACGGAGCGAGTTGTTCCTGCATGATGCGGTTGGAAACGATTGCGGCGCGGACGTGCGTCCACGACTCCAGAACGGCCCGATGGAACTCGGGCGCATAGGCCCGTGCCGCCAGATATTCCTGTGCCCAGGCCAGGGGATGTTCCCGGCGCAGTTCGAGACGCATGCGCTCGAGCGTGCACTTCCGGCACACATCGGGGGTGCGCAGATAGTGATTGGGGCAGGGCTGCCCTCCGCGGAAATGGGTCATGTCGCGATGGCAGACGGCTTCATAGGCATAGTAACGCGAGACGAGGGTATACCCGGCCAACGCGGAGAGAACGTAGGGCTTCAGAAAGAAGCCATCGCAGACGAACACGGCCTCCGGTTTCCATGGATCGACCGCGGCGCGGACGCGGGAAGCCACGTTGGCGTGCGTGAAGTCGGCGGCCGTGAAATCGAGGCGTTCCGCCGGAAAGGGCAATGCGCCGGGTTCGAACTTGCCCCGGTCCCAGGAGACATCGTCGCTGACGCCAAAGAGCTTTACCTCGTGCCTGGCGTGCTGCAGCCCCTCGATGACGTGGAAGAGATCCACATCGGCGCCGCCATTGGGCGGCCAGGAGAACAGCAGATCGACAAAGGCCAAACGCATGCGGATTCGGGAACCTCAATGATACGGGCCAAGGGCGCGCGTCTTTGGAGGGGATTATCCGCAGCAGGCATCCCGGATGCAAAAAGGCCGGGGGTTATGGCGGGGAGCATCATGCACCGCGCGCACGCGAAGGACGAAACGGAGGGGAACCCCGGCTCAAAAGGCGAGCGGCAGGGCCCCATAGCGATCAGTCAAGATCTGACGGGCTTCTCCGGCCGTGTAGATGGATCCCGTGATCAGGAGGGGCATTTCCTGAGAGGCGAGTTCGATACCGCGCGCAATAGCTGCCGGCAAATCGGGAAGGGCCGCATGGGGACGCCCTTGGGCGGCACTGCAAAGCGTCTCGAGCGGCAACGCGCGCTTGCCGTTGAATTCAGTCAGGATCAGGCTGCCGGAGAGCGGCGCAAGCGCCTCGATCATGCCGGCCGCGTCCTTGTCGGACGCCACGGCGAGCACGACCACGCACCGGCCGATGTTCTCGGCGAGACGGCGGGCACCGGCGACATTGTGGGCCACGTCGATGATGACGGGGGGTGTTTCCAGAATGCGTTCGAGGCGGCACGGCCAACGCGCTTCGCTCAGTCCCCGCGCAATGGCGGCGTCCGTCAATCCTGGAAAGTGCGGCCGGAGTTGCTCCGCCACGGCCACGGCGATGGCGGCGTTTTCGCCCTGATATCGCCCGGCCAATCCCAGCGGGACTTCCTTGAGGGCGAGCGATTCACTGCGGTAGGAGAAGCTCTGGCGCCAAACCGGTCCTGAGAGCATATAGGAGAAGTCCTCGCCCAGAACGCGCAAGGGCGCAGCCAACTCCCGGGCGCGGGCGCGGATGATGTTCAGAGGCCCCTCGCGCCTCTCCCCGGTTGCGGCGGGCACACCGGGCTTCAGAGTGCCTGCCTTCTCGAAGGCAATCTCTTCGAGCGTGCCGCCCAGGTACTGCGTGTGTTCCAGGTCGATGTTCGTGATGGCGCAGGCAAGCGGTGTGATAATGTTCGTAGAATCGAGACGGCCGCCCATGCCCACTTCAATCACGGCGGCATCCACGCGTTCCTGGGCAAACCAGCGGAAGGCGATGGCGCTGTTCAGTTCGAAGAAGGTTGGCGGCGGCTCCATCCCGGCCGCACAACGCCGGAAGAAGGCGGTGTTTTCGGAAAGCGCGTCTTCAGCGATGCAGACCCCGTCGATTTGGAAGCGTTCCGGCAGGTCGATGATGTGCGGGCTGGTGAAACGGCCCACGCGGCATCCCGAAGCGCGCAACATGGCCTGCAGCATCGCAACAACGCTGCCTTTCCCGTTGGTTCCGGCGACATGCGCGGTGGGATATGCGGCCTGGGGATTCCCCGCCTGCTCCATCAGAAAGCGGATGTTCTGCAGGCCGAGTTTGATGCCGTGCAGGGTCAGGCCGAGGAGATACTCCCGGAGATCCGTCGAAGCGTCCTTGGGCAGCAAGTCACTCATAGTCGAAATCCCGCCGGGAGATCATGGAAGCGACTCCGCATCTTGAGCCCTTCGCGATGCGCCGTCAGACCGCGCTTGCGGCAGCGGCTGGAGCGAGCATGCGCAGCACGCGCCCGAGATAATCGCGCATATCCTCGCGCTTGACGATTTGATCGATGAATCCGTTTTCGAACTGGAATTCGGCGCGCTGAAAGCCTTCGGGCAGTTTGATTTTGAGTGCGCCCTCGATGAGGCGCGCGCCGGCAAAGCCAATGTAGGCGCCGGGTTCCGCGAGCACGAGATCTCCGAGACTTGCGAAACTCGCCAGCACGCCGCCCGAGGTGGGGTCGGTGAGAATTGAGATATACGGCAGGCCGGCGTCCTTGACCTGACGAACCGCATCGGCGGTCTTCGCCATCTGCATCAAGGCCAGGATGCCCTCGTGCATGCGCGCGCCGCCGGAGGCGGCAAACATGACGACAGGCAGCCTTTCGCGAACGGCGTCGCCGGCCATGCGGCAGAAGCGTTCACCGACCACGGAACCCATGCTGGCCATGATGAAGGTGGGGTCCATGACGCCGATCGCGGTGCGCACGCCGTGAATCGCGGCCAAGCCCGTCACAAGCGCCTCGGAGAGTCCGGACTGCTCCTTGGCCCGGGAGATGCGTTCGCCGTACGATTCGCCGGCGGCCGTGAACCCGAGCGGATCCATCGTCTCGAGGTTATTGTGCGTCTCGACGAAGGAATCGGGATCGACGGTAATCTCGATGCGCCGCCGCGCGCCGATGCGCAAGTGATATCCGCATTCCGGACAGACGTTGAGGCTTTCCTCGACTTCGCTCTTGTAGACGGTTTGCTGGCAGTTCGCGCACTTGACCCATAAACCGTCTGGAATGCCGTTCTTTCGCGGTTCGTCCGGATCGGGCTTTTTCCGTTTTAAGAAACCCATCGTCTTACACTAGGGGTCCGTTCTGGAAATAGTCGGGGTGAAAGAGGAGCCGGCCGCAATGGCGGCAGGAATGGATCTTGTGCCCGGCCATGATTTCATTGATCACCTGGGCCGTCACTTTCATGTGGCAGCCCGAGCAGGATTCGCCGCGCAACGGCACCACGGCGGCGCCGGTCTTCTTGGAGTGCCGAATTCGATTGTAGCGGGACATCAATTCGGCGTCGATCGTTTTGCTGAGGGGTTCGCGCTTGTGTTCGATGGCCTGTCTTTCGGCCACGGCCGCGGCGAGTTCGTCGTCGACCTTGCGGCACTGCGCCTCGATGTCCTGCAATTCCGCGGCAATCCGCTTTTTGTCTTCTTCGAGATGGGCCTTGGCCTCATCCACCTCGACCATCAGGGTGATGATCCGCTCCTCCTTGAGTCCGATCTGCTTCTTGATTCCGTCAATTTCGTGGAGCAGCGCCTGATACTCCTCGTTCTTCTTCACGGAGAGAAGCTGCACATCATATTTCTTGATCTGGGCGTCCTTCTGCTGAATATCGACTTCGCACTCGCGCTGCTCGATAGTGAGCGCCTTGACGCGCTGCTCGCTCTGACTGAGTTCTTCGGCGAGGCGCTTCTTCCGGATCTCGAATTTTTCCTTCTGCTTCGGGATCTCGGTTTCGCGCTGCCTGAAGGCCTCAATCTTGAGGTCCAGATCCTGGAGTTCCAATAGAGTCTTCAAGTCTTCGCACCTTTCTATCCGGCCACGGCTATTGTACCGAATCCTGCCTCATGAAAAGAAAAACGCCGCAGCGGAGAGCTGCGGCGTGAGTGTGGCGCCTCGGACCGGAAGGGTTCCGGTTCGCGGCTTCCAAACTTTATTGTAGTACATGGGTCCATGCTGAGTTTACTTTGTGCAGCGCGCGACGGCGATTTCGCCGGTCCGCACCAGTTCTTCGATGCCGAAGGGGCGCATCATGTCGACGAAGGCGGTCACCTTGCCTTCGGCGCCGGTGATCTCGGCAATCATGTGGGTCGCACTCAAGTCAACGATCTTGGCCCGGAATATGTTGGCGATTTCGATGGCCTCAGCACGCCGGGCGCCGTCTGCGGCAACCTTGACCATGACGAGTTCACGTTCGACGAAATCGCCCTTCGTGAGGTCCTGCACCTCAATCACATCGACCAGCTTGTTCAACTGCTGAATGATCTGCGCGAGCACCTTGTCATCGCCGCGGACGACGACGGTCATCCGGGAGATGGCCGGGTCCGTGGTTTCTCCGACGCAGAGGCTGTCGATGTTGTAGCCGCGGGCACTGAACATGCCGGATACGCGGGCGAGCACGCCGAAGTGGTTTTCGACGAGTACGCTGATGGTGTGTTTCTTGCTGTTCTCCAAGGGGCTACCTCAATTGAATTGGCACATCGCGCGTTCGATGCCGTGCTGCAACCAGCAGAACACGGCCTCGGCGGCGCGCTTGAGCATCTCCTGGACTTCGGCCTTTTCCTCGGGCCGGAACGTGGAGAGGACATGGCCGGCGAGATCCTGACCGGCACGGTCATCGCCGACGCCCAAGCGGAGCCGGTGAAATGCTTCCGAACCCATCCGTTCAACTATCGACTTCAAGCCGTTGTGGCCGCCGGCGCTTCCGCCGGCGCGCATGCGCATCTTGCCCAGCGGGAGATTGACATCGTCCGCCACCACCAGGAGCTCGTCCAAGGTCTGAATCTTGTTCCTGGCCAGCGGAGCGACGCAATCCCCGCTGCAATTCATATACGTGAGCGGCTTCACCAACAGCAGTTTCTCGCCCGCGTGGACGGTTTGCGCGATGAGTCCGTTGTGTTTCTCGCGATCAAAACCCGCATTCAACTGCCCGGCGATCAGGTCGAGCACCGCAAATCCCAGATTGTGCCGCGTGTGCCGGTACTGCGCACCGGGATTTCCCAAACCTACGATAATCTTCACGGCGCTTGCCCTGCCGGAAGGTCAGAACGACCCGTCGCGGCCCCGAAGGGCCGCGACGGACGGGATCAGCCTTCCTTCTTCTCTTCGCCTTCTTTCTCTTCGCCCTCAGCGCCTTCAGCACCTTCCGCTTCCGCGGGCGCCGCTTCGGTCAGGGCGCGCGGCACAATCACGGAGGCCACCGGGCGGTCCGGGTCGGACAGCACCGTGATGCCTTCGGGAATGGCCAGTTCGCTGACATGGACCGTGTCGTTGATCTGGAGGCCGCTGACGTCGACCAGGATCTTCTCCGGCACGTCCAGGGCGAGGCACTCGACTTCGAGTTCGCGCAACTGGTGTTCGAGGACGCCGCCGGAAACGACGCCGATGGGCTGCCCGGTGAGCTCGATGGGCACCACGGTTTCAATGCGCTGGTCGAGCCGGATGCGCAGGAAATCGGCGTGGAGCACGAATCCCTTGAGCGGGTGGCGCTGAACGCTCTTGAGCAGCGCGGGGCTGTTGCACTCCGGCTTCCCCGCCACATCGAGCTGGACCACGGCATGCGAGCCGAAGCGGCCGTGCAGCAGCTTCTCGAAGTCGCGCAGGTTAATCGTGACGGACAAGGGCTCGGCGTCGCCGCCATACACCACGGCCGGCACTCGTCCCGTTGCACGTGTCTGCCGCGCCGGGCCTCTTCCCTTGCTATCGCGTGTTTCTACTGTCAGGTTCTGCAGTTCCATTCCGAGATTGCCTCCAAGCCGGTCTTAGTTGGTGTCGAACAGGCTGCTGACCGACTCATCCTTGTGAATCCTGCGAATCGCTTCCCCGATGAGCGGCGCCAGGGTCAGCACCTTGAATCTCGGGTTCGCCGCAGCCTGCGGCGAGAGGGGAATCGAATCGCTCACCAACACTTCTTCCAACACCGAATTCTCTATATTGTCCAAAGCCGGGCCGCTCAAAACCGGATGGGTGGTGCATGCCCGCACGCTCAGCGCGCCGAATTCTTTGAGGGCGCGCGCGGCTTTCACCAGCGTGCCCGCCGTGTCTATCATGTCGTCCAGAATCAGGACGTTCTTTCCCTCCACATCGCCGATGACATTCATGACCTCGGAGACATTCTCCTTGGGCCGGCGCTTTTCGACGATAGCAAGGGGAACGCCAAGGCGGCTGGCGAACTCGCGGGCGCGTCCCACACTGCCGACATCCGGCGCGATGACCGCAAGATTCTCCTGCAAGGCTTGTTTGAACATCTCATTGGCAAAGACAATATCAGACGCGAGGTGATCGAGGGGGATATCGAAGAATCCCTGAATCTGGCCGCAATGCAAATCCACGGTCAGCACGCGATCCACACCGGCCGCGGTAATCAGGTTTGCCACCAGTTTCGCCGTGATGGGGACCCGTCCCTTGTGCTTGCGATCCTGCCGGGCGTAGCCGAAATAGGGGATGACGGCGGTGACCCGCTCCGCCGAGGCGCGCTTGGCCGCGTCAATAAGAATGAGCAGCTCCATGAGGTGATGGTTGACCGGCGGGGAGGTGCTGTTGACCAGGAACACGTCGCGGCCGCGGATATGCTCGTCAATCTGGACCCGGATCTCGCCGTCGCTGAATTGGCTGACGATGGCGCGTCCGGGCTCGATGCCGACGTGAGCGCAAATGAGGTCGGTCAACGCGCGCGAGGCGTTGCCGCTGAAGATTCTCAGATCATTTGTGGGCGCCACAGCAGAACCCTTTGTCCAGAACCAAGCTACCCGAATACAACACAATACCGCTCTAAGCCCGCGCATCGACGCGGCGCCGAAAGATGGCTGGGGCGGATGGACTCGAACCACCGAATGCCGGTACCAAAAACCGGTGCCTTACCGACTTGGCGACGCCCCAGAAGTTCATTCATCGCCACGGCACTACGGCCTCCCCCGCCCACATCCCAAGCCTGGACACGCACGAGAGAGCACATAACACCGGTCGTTCAGAACAGTTGCGGAAGTATAGCAATCGCGGGTGCGGCAAGTCAATTTTGCGGGGCCGGGCAGGTACAGGGGGCTGCCCGGGAGCCGCTCCCGCCCCATCGGGGGTCGAGCACGGGCCGCTACGGCGCAGGCGTCCCATGGCTCCTTTCGCGCCATCGATGACCGCCGGGGCCGGAGCAGGCCGGAAATCGCGCTTGCACGGACCCGGCGGGATGCGCTATAAGTGCCCTGCGCGATGAGCGACGTCGCGGAAGGAAATCACGGGCTACGAGGAGAGGACAATCATGTCAGAGGAACTGAAAGCACGATTTGAGCAAGCGGGCAAGGAAGTGACTCAGTTGTCGGAAGCGCCGGACAACATGCAGAAGCTGCGGTTGTACTCGCTGTTCAAACAGGGTTCGGCGGGCGACTGCACGGGGTCCCGGCCTGGGATGATGGATTTCGTGGGCCGCGCGAAATTCGATGCCTGGAAAGCGCTTGAAGGCACGGGCAAGGAAGAGGCCATGCAGATGTACGTGGACCTCGTGGAAGAGTTGAAGGCGGCCGACAAGAAATAATCAGCGCCGGACAGTCCCAGTCCGAGATAATGTGAAACGCCCCCGGAGTTCATCACCCCGGGGGCGTGGTACTTCATCTGGACGTCGTGACTACTTCTTGCCCTTCTTGGCTTCCTTGCGCGGGGACTCGATGGCGGCCTGGGCCGCGGCGAAACGCGCGATGGGGACGCGGAAGGGGCTGCAGCTCACGTAATTGAGACCGACGCGGTGGCAGAACTTGACGGAGGAGGGTTCGCCGCCATGTTCGCCGCAGATTCCGCACTTGAGGGCGGAACGCGTGGAACGGCCCTTCTTGACGGCCATGTCGATCAACTGGCCGATGCCTTCCTGGTCGATGACCTGGAACGGATCGACGGGCAGGATTTCTTCCTTGAGGTAGATGGGCAGGAAACCGCCGATGTCGTCGCGGGAGTAGCCAAAACCCATCTGGGTGAGGTCGTTGGTGCCGAAGCTGAAGAACTCGGCCGTCTCGGCGATCTTGTCGGCGACGAGCGCGGCGCGCGGGATTTCAATCATCGTGCCAACCATGTAGTTGACCTTGACCTTGGCCTGCTTGAAGACATCCGCGGCGACCTTGTGGATGATGGCCACCTGATGATCCAGCTCTTTCTTCGTGCCGACGAGCGGAACCATGATCTCGGGGAAGACCTTGACCTTTTTCTTGGAGAGTTCGGCGGCGGCTTCCAGGATGGCGCGGGCCTGCATCTCTGTGATCTCGGGATACGCGATGCCCAGGCGGCAGCCGCGGTGGCCAAGCATCGGATTGAACTCGTGCAACGACTCGACGCGCGCGCGGATGTCCTCGGGCGTCACTTTGCAGAGCTTGGCCAGATTCTTCAGTTCCGTTTCGTCCTCGAGCAGGCTGCCGACAAACTCATGCAGCGGGGGATCGAGCAGCCGGACCGTCACCGGCTTGCCGGCCATGGCCTTGAAGATGCCGATGAAGTCCGCTTTCTGGAAGGGCAGGAGCTTCATGACCGCGGCGCGGCGTTCGGTCTCATTCCGGGCGACGATCATCTCGCGCATGTGGATGATGCGCTTGGGATCGAAGAACATGTGCTCGGTGCGCGCGAGGCCGATGCCTTCGGCGCCGAACGCGACGGCCTGGGCGGCGTCCGCCGGGCTTTCGGCGTTCGTGCGCACGTTGATCTGGCGGGTTTCATCGGCCCACGTCATGATCTTCTTGTACCACTTGTTCGCGTCGGGCTGGGCCGGCAACACGGGGATGGCCCCGACGTAAACCGTGCCGGCGGAACCGTTCATGCTCATCCAGTCGCCCTGCTTGAGGATCTTGCCGTCCACAGTCACCTGTTTCTTGACGGCGTCGATGTTGAGCGCGGCGCAACCGACGATGCAGCACTTGCCCCAACCGCGCGCCACGAGGGCCGCCTGCGAGGTCATGCCGCCTTTCGCAGTGAGGATGGCTTCGGCGGCGTGCATGCCGTGCACGTCTTCGGGCGAGGTTTCATTGCGAACCAGGACGACCTTCTTGCCGGCCTGTTTCCAGGCTTGGGCGTCGTCAGCGGTGAAAACGATCTGGCCGACCGCGCCGCCGGGACCCGCCGGCAACCCCTTGGCCAACACGCCCGCCTTCTTCTCGGCGGCCGGGTCGAGCATGGGGTGCAGGAATTCATCCAACTGTTCGGGGCGGACGCGCATGATGGCGGTCGCCTTGTCGATCAGCTTGCTCTCGGCCATTTCGACGGCCACGCGGACGGCGGCGAAGCCGGTGCGCTTGCCGGTGCGCGTCTGCAGCATGTAGAGCTTGCCATCTTCGATGGTGAACTCGATGTCCTGCATGTCGCGATAGTGTTTTTCCAGCTTGTTGCGAATGTCCACGAGGGTCTTGTAGACCTTCGGCCATTCCTCTTCCAGCGACATCAGGTGCTTGTTCTCTTCGGACTTCGTGGCCTTGTTCACGGGCGCCGGGGTGCGGATGCCCGCCACCACGTCTTCGCCCTGGGCATTGACAAGCCATTCGCCGTAGAAGAGGTTCTCGCCGGTGGCCGGGTTGCGCGTGAAGGCCACGCCGGTCGCCGAGGTGTCGCCGAGGTTGCCGAAAACCATGGACTGCACGTTGACGGCGGTGCCCCACGCGTGCGGGATGCCTTCAATGTTGCGGTAGGCGACGGCGCGCTTGCCGTTCCAGGACTGGAACACGGCCTTGATGCCGCCCCAGAGCTGCTCATACGGATCATCGGGGAAGTTCTTGCCCAGCGAGGATCTCACGATCTTCTTGAACACGTCGCAGAGCGCCTGAAGGTCTTCCGCGCTGAGGTCGGTGTCGAGCGTAACGCCCTTGGCCTTCTTCACGGCTTCCATGGCGTGTTCCATCTTGAGCCGGACGCCCTCGCCTTCCTTCGGCTCGATGCCGGCGGCCTTCTCCATGACGACGTCGGCGTACATCATGATGAGGCGGCGGTAGGAGTCGTACACGAAGCGGGGGTTCTTGGTCTTGGCAATCAGGCCCGGAATGGTCTTGCTGCAAAGGCCGACATTCAGCACGGTTTCCATCATGCCCGGCATGGACTTTCTGGCGCCCGAACGCACCGATACCAGCAGCGTGTTCTTGGCATCGCCGAACTTCTTGCCCATGATCTTCTCGGTCTTGGCCATCGCCTGGGTGATTTCCGCCTCAAGCGCCTTCGAGAGCTTGCCCTTGTTGGCGTAGTACTCGGTGCAGACTTCGGTCGTGATGGTGAAACCGGCCGGCACCGGAATACCGAGGCTCGCCATCTCCGCCAGATTGGCGCCCTTGCCGCCCAGCAGCTCCGTCATCGAAGCCTTGCCATCGGCTTTCCCCCCGCCAAAACAGTAGACATTCTTCTTTCCCATGTGAATAGTTGCTCCTTTGCGTTTAATGGGTCCTCGCGCCGGGCTCCAGACTTCGCCGCCAGCCGAGGTAATAGGACAGGATATTCATTGCCAGCTCGGCAAACAAGGCAAGTATACTAAATCAATAAATCCTGATCAAATGCGGGCTGCGCCTGAAACGCCGGAGGGCCGCGCCCACCCGGTGAATAGGACGAATTGAACGAATTCAGGGCTTTCTATGCGCCTTTTGCGAGGCGCACCACCTCATACGCGCCATTATAGATTCCATGGGTCTTGAGGCGGGGGATCATCGCGCAATACTGAGTGAGCACGTCGTCCTCGTTGAGGAGAAGGTCGAGTGCCTGGAAGGCGAGCCTGCCGGGACATTCGATAGTGCCATCGCCCAGTTCGGCGGCGCGGATGGCCCCCCACGCTTCATGGCCACCGACGCGTTCGAGGAGGAGTTTGGGGATGGGATAGAAGGCGAGTTCACTGGGCTTCGTGAGCAGCAGGTCGCTGCCGCGCATCAGGAGATTGGTTGTGTAGACGGCACAGAAGGCATTGGGATTCAGGAAGGCATGGAGGCCGCTGACTTCGCCGTTCACCGCCTGATTCGCGCATTGGACGGCATCGTCCCACGCAAAATGCTTCTGGACGAGGGCGTCGAAGCCAGGGATGTGCTGATTGAAGTAGTCCCAGGCTGTGCGGTGATCGCCGAAGTTGATGAAAAGGGTGGTCTTGCCCGCCTGGACCTGCGGCAACAGTAACCTGGTGATCTCGACGAGCAGTTTCTGTTGCGCGCCCGCGCCGCCGATCGAGATCAAGAGCCGCCGGGGCGCCTTGTCGGCGATGCGCTTGAGCCGCGCCGTGCAGTCAACCTCGATGTTCTCGACAAGTTCATGATCGATGTAATGGCTCGTGAGGCGGATGTCCGCGGCGGGCACGCCCTTCGCGCCGTCAATCTTGGGGCCGATCTCAGCGAGGGTGCGGAACTTGAGGTAGCTGGAGGGGGATTGGACGGTTTGAATCGCGCCCTCCACGAGATGGAAACCGAGCGGGCAATTGTCGGGGATCATGTTGACGACGTTTGTCATCCCGGCGTGGACCGCCCCCAGGGCGTTCCACGGATGCGTTCCCAGCAGCGGCATGTCGCTGGGCAGATCCTTGTAGATATTGGCGAAGACATGTGCGGCCTGCATGATGGGATAGTTCTTCTCGATGCCCTTGTACCACTTGCCCATAAGCGGATCCCAGAAGAATCTGTTGAAGAGCTTCGATTTCTGGGAGAGGCGCGAGCCCCGCGAATACCACTTGTCGAGGTCGCGGATCATGCGCGCGCCCGCCGTGTCGAAACCGAGCAGGTCGAACCAGTAGGGGGTGTAACCCAACGCCCGGGCGGCACTTGCCGCGGCCATGGCGATCCGGTAGTGGCCGTACCCCATGCGAATCGTGCCGATGAGAATACCCTTCCCGTGGTCCAGTTTTTCATGGCCGGGTTCCGAGACGACATTCCGGACGCCGAGCATGGGCCCGAGGATTGGATTCTCCGCCGCGGACAGGGGGTAGAACGCCTCCGGATCGTACCGGTATTTCCGTTCAAAGCGGCGCCGCGTTGAGGCGGCTTTGCGTTGTGCCGAGGCCGAGACCGGGTTGCCGAACAGGGTTACGGGCGCTTCGCTCATGACTTCCTCCCTCCTTCACGCAGCCTGTGCGTGCCACACGTTCCGCAGAGCGTAAGACATGGCGGGAGGGAAATTCCAGTGAGGGCTTTGGCGATGACGTGGCCGAAGGGTGCCTAGTTCTTTGGCACCTCGGGCGCGGGAGCCAGCGCCGCGGTATTCGCTTCGGACTTGGGCGCTTCGGGGACAGGATTGAGCGCGGCCGTGTTTGCCTCCTGCCTGGGTGCGGCGGGCGCCGGAGCAGGCGGAGGGACGGGCACGGCCGGGGCCATCTTCTCCTGGATAGTGCCGCCTGAAGGAGGCGTTGCCGGAGCCGCCGGCGCGGGCGTTGGCGCGGGCGTCGACGCGGGCGCGGGTTTTGGGGGGGCCGGAGTCGATGGGGGCGCGGCGGCAGGCGCCGGGACGGCGGCGGATTCCGCCGGGGCTGCAGGCGCGGTCACGGGGGCCGGCTCAGGCGGCGGGGTGGGAATCACCCGGCGACGGATGAAGATCCGGTCCCCGCGCATTTCATAGGCGAAGTCCGGAAGTATCCACTGGCGCAACAGGAGGTCCATAACTGTCCGCACGCGTACATTGTTCATGGAACAGGGATTCACGGGAAGATCGGCCAAGGCGGCCTCGGCAACCACGCGGATGCCAAGCTGACTGGAGAGGGGCGCCAGGATCTGTTCCAGGGGCGCTCCACGATGGCGGAACGCGATGCCCGCCGTCACACTGGGCGCTTCGGGAAGCATGATCGAGACCCGCTTCTCCAAGGCCAGCTTCTGCTCCTCTGTGAGTTTGTCTTCGTTCAACAGCGGCGGAGCGGTGTTCTGGTTATAGACGCTGCGGAAGAAAAGGTATTCCTCCGTGCTCTCGACCTCATACGCCCTGGGATCGATGCGCGCGGATTGGAGCGCCGCCTCGAGGCCGTAGCGCAGGGGCGCCTCCGGCAACACCAGTTCGCCGCACCGGCTCTCGGCCATGAGATTGTCCGCAACAATCGTTCCTCCAATGCTTCGGCCGATCGTGAGGAAGAGATTGAAGAGTTCGGTATTGTTTCCAAAAGCCAGTGCCGCCGTCGCCCCGTCGTAACGGACATGCAGGCGGCCTTCGAGCGAATGCGCCAGGAGGGTTTCGTAGCCGGCGGGATAGAGGAAATAGTAATAGGGCGTCCGGCTATACTGGCATTGTGCATATTCCGCCAGCCGCGCCACGACAAACGCATATGGTTTGCGCTTGAACTTGAGCGGTGGCAAGCCGCGTTCCCCAATGCCGTTCATGACCACGAGTCCGCCGCCGCTCTGTTCGCCGAGCTTCCGAACCGTCTGTTCGAGCGAACTGTATTCCTGGACCAGGGTCACCCGGGGGAATTTCACGGCAGCTTTGGCACCCGGCGGCGTGTGGGCACACCCCGGCGCCAGCAGACACAAGACGCCCCCCAGAACGAGGCCCAAGCTAAGGTGACGCGGCTTCATGTGACTATTGATACCTTTCCGGGGGGAAGAGTTTCAACTGAGGAATGGACAAGACGTGCCCAAAGTGCCGGAACACACGGAGTGGTGTCCCGCGCCGCATTCAGGGATGATAGAAGGTATCCACGGGCTGTCGGGAACAGCGCGGACAGAACAATTCCCCGGTTTTCGAGCGGGCCGCAGAGTAGCGTTTTGTGCAGGGGAGACAGCAAATGGCCGCACATCGCGAGCAGACCAGCCCAAGCATTGAGGCGGTCTGGGGGGCTTCGTTGACCCGATGATCGTAGAGTCCGCGGTCCCAGGGGGGGCCGCTGAGGGGGCGGCGGCATTCCGCGCAGTGGGAGTGGATGTTCTGCGGCTGATAGAAATTGGCGCCGAGCCACTGGGGGGGCCGGACATCCACGGCGAAGCAGTGCGCCGCCTCGCAGAAGGGGCAGACGTATTCGGCGAGCTTCCGTCGAACCACCTGCGGCCGGACGCGCACAACGAGGCCCATCTCGACAGCATTCAGGGCAACGAGTTCGTCCCGGCTGAACACGAGGCTGTGGTGGCAGACGGAGCACTCCATCTCGATCGTGTTTGCGGGCCCGCGGGGATGTTCGCGCCGGGCACGGAACCGGAGGACGGCGAAAATCACGAGGGCCGCGCCGCACAGGGCGAAGAGAAGCGGCCCAGCCAGTATCCAGAACTGCACTTCACTCATGGGGGTGCTTCCTTGCTCACTTCTCAGGAAGGATCGTGCAGGATGGACATGCTTGTCAAGCGGGCGCCGCTCGCCTATACTCTTGGCATGATGATCGCGTTGATATTGGCCTCGTTGATTCCGGCGCAGAGCGACGGGCTCTGGGCGGGGGAAGTCCCCGAGACTGCGGCAACGTACCGCGTGAACTTCCCGAACGACCCCGCGGACTATTACGCGGGCATCCTGGTGGACGATGCGTGGGTGAAGCCGGGGACCACCCTTCCGACGGGGGTGAAACGGGTCGAGATCGTGTTTGACACGCCCTGGGAGCCACGGGAGCACCTCTTCCTCCTGATAAACAAAGTGACCCTGGATTATGAAACGCCGGCCCTTCGCAAGAAGCGTTTGCACGAAGGCTGGGATTCGGCGGGATACGTCTTTGTCGAAGTGACGGAGAATGGCAAGCAGGTGCGCCGGCCGGTGCTCAAACAGGAACTGGACCTGGCGCAACGCGCGCGCGCCATGGCTTCCGCGGTGGAGACCCAATGGACGCCCAAGGATGGCGCACCGCCGCCCGCCGCTCCGGCCGAAGCGGTTGCCGGAGAAACGAGGCCGGGCTTCCTGAGCCTTTGGGGCGGGCATCTGCTGCTCGGGGGGGCGGGGTTGCTGGTGCTGGCCGCCGTGCTCAAGCTGATGATCCTGCGCGACTGAATGGGCGGTCCGCCGCGCGTTGTCAGCGCGACTGCCGCATCGACAGGATCTTGTAGGCGTGCACGGGGTGCTCCTTGCCCTTGAGCATGACGGTGCCAATGGGGGTTCCATTCACACGGTCGCGCACGGCTTCCCAGGTTTCATGTCCGGCGACGATGGTTCCTGACGAGGCCATGTCGCAGAAGCGCTTGGCCGTGTTGACGCGGTCGCCGACCACGGTGAATTCCATGCGCATGGGCGAACCGACATAACCCGCGATGACCTCGCCCGTCTCAATGCCGATGCCGAGGTGGATTTCGGGTTCGCCGGCACGGGCGCGAAGAACATTCAGCTCCTGGTTTCGACGCTGGATGTCGAGTGCGGCGCGAACCGCGTTGCAGGCATCGTCGCCCGAGGAGAGCGGAGCGCCGAAGACGGCCATGATCTCGTCGCCGATGTACTTGTCGAGCGTTCCGCCGTGGGCGAAGATGATCTCGGTCATGGCCGTGAAATGCTCGTTGAGCAGTTCGATCAATTCGTGCGGCGAAAGGCGTTCGGCAATCTTGCTCGAACCGCGGATATCGCAGAATAGGGTGGTCACCGTGGTCTTCTGTCCGCCGAGTTCGAGGGAGGTATCCTCGTTCATCACTTTCTCGACGACCGCTTTCGAGAGGAAGCGGCCGAGCATCATGCGCTTCTTCTCTTCCTCGAGCACCTGATCGTGCAGGCGGAGGTTGTCGATGGCCATGGCGGACTGATACGCCAGCGCGTTAAAGAGTTCGAGATCCTCCTCCGTGAAGTGGATGTCGGGCATGCGGGTGTCGATGTAAATCGAGCCGAGAATGCGGTCCTTGGTTTTAAGGGGGACGCACATGGCGCCGCGAATCTGGCTGAGGATGATGCTGTCGCGCATGCCAAATTCCTGATCGGAGGCGCGATCGGGCATAAAGACAGGTTCGCCGTCAATCGCGGCGCGTCCCGCAATGCCCATACTGGGCGAGGCGGCGTGGAGTTCCTGGCCCATCTCGCGGGCAACCTTCACCGTGAGGTTGTTGGAGTCTTCCTCGCGGAGCATCACGAATCCGCGCTCGGCGCCCAGGGTTTCCATCACGATGTCCAGAACCTCGCCCAGCCGCTTGTGCAGATCGAAGTTCTTGCTCATGACCTGGCTGGCCTTCCACAGCGCCGCCATGCGGCGGTAGGCGCGGCCCATCTGCGCCAGATCCTCGGGCGAGTTCAGGGGCAGGGGGGTCTTTTGCAGGGACTCGGAGCGGCCGGAACGGGTGCCAATCAGCGTCATGCTGTTGCCGACCCGGTCCATTTCCGCACTGATCTTGGACATGCTCTGAAGCAGCTTGCTCTCGGAGACGGAGGCAGGTTCGGACTTTGCCGGACGTCCGTATTGCGTGTCATCGCGGTAAACCATCCGGCACTTGCTTCCCAGCCAGACTTCGTCCAGGTGCGAGAGGACACGTTCGACCACGCGCTGCCGGTTCACATAGGTTCCGTTCAGGCTCTTGAGGTCGATCAGGATGGTCTTGTCGCCCCGTTGACAGATCTTGGCGTGGTGTCGTGAGACTTCGTCGGCAACCAGGACAACGTCGCTGTCTTCCGAACGGCCGAAACTCACTTCGGCCTCGGACAGTGCGACGGTTCGCGGAGGCACCCCCGGCTGCTCGATAATGACCTGCGGCATAAGCCCACACTCCCTCGGCGCATGATAGCAGGGGCACGAGGCGGGATCAAAGACCAGGCGCCTTGCGTCCCTCTCCGCCGCTGCCTACAATACGGCGATGGATACCCGATTTTCCTCCTATGGCCGCGCCTCGCTTGCGCCGGCGCCGGTGAACCGGATGATGGCCGAATTCGCGACCGGTTTTCGCGATGGCGTGGACATCAATCTGGGCGTCGGGTACGTCAATGAGCAGACGATCCCGGCTGAACGCCTCGTGGAGGCCTTGCAGGCCGTGGCCGCGGCGCCGGAACAGTTCCGGCAGGCCTTCAACTACGGCGGCGCCCAAGGTTCTCCCAATCTGTTGCGTTCGCTGCACCGCTTTCTCGTGACGCAGCGCATCGGCGGCCTGAACGAGGCGGCGCTGGCCCGAACGCAAACGATCATTGGCGCCAACGGCGCCACGAGCCTGCTCGAGGCGATATCGGACGTGCTGGCGCCGGGCCTCGTGGTGACTTCAGACCCGAATTACTACATCTACTGCAACACGCTCGAGCGCAAGGGTTTTCGGATTCTCGCGGTTCCCGAAGACAGCGACGGCGTGGATACGGACGCGCTGGAAAGAAGCATCGCCGGCCTGGGCGCCGGCGCGGATGAGATTGCGTTCTTCTACTTCGTCACCGTGAACAATCCCACGTGCTCCATCTTGTCGAACGCGCGGCGGCGGCGGATTGTCGAGATAGCCTCGGGCCTGTCCCGGCGTTTTGACCGCAGAATCCCGGTGTTCTTTGACCTGGCGTATGAACTGCTCATCCACGATCCAGACGTGACGCCGCCGGAATCCGGCTTGCTCTGCGATGAACTGGGGATTGTGTACGAGTTGGGCACGCTGTCGAAGATCCTGGCGCCCGCATTGCGCATCGGCTACCTCATCGGGTCGCCGGGACCGCTACTCGACGCGATGGTTCAGAAGACGAGCGATGTGGGTTTCAGCGCCCCCTTAATGGCGCAGGAGATGGCGAGTTATTTGCTGGACCACGCCGTGCACGAGCAGCTTCAGCGGGTAAACGCCGGGTACCGTGAGAAGGCGCTGGCGGTCCGACACGCATTGGAGAGCGCCTTGGGCGACTTTCTCGCCGGGGTGCAAGGGGGCCGCGCAGGGTTCTACTACTATCTCAGCTTCCGCGACATCGAGACGGACACCAGCTCGCCCTTCTTCCGGTATCTCACCCGGTGCACGGGCGACGCCGCGCTGGACGGCCCGACCGGGAACCCGCTTCCGCGCGTGATCTACATCCCGGGCGAATACTGCGTCCATGCGCACGGCGATCGGGTCGCGGAGGGGCGGCGCCAACTGCGGTTGTCGTACGGGTTCGAGGATGTTCCACGGATCCAATCCGCTGTCGCCCTGATGCGCGAAGCGGCTTGCTTCGCGATGCATCAGCAGCGAGCACGCTAGCCGCTATTCGAGATAACCCAAGGCGCGCAGCCGTTCCGTCTGGACGGACAGGTCCTCAGGGCTGCCCTGCGCGTCATCCACGAAGAGCCTGAGTGGCACGAAACGGAACTGATTCACGCTGACAGAAGAAGTTCCCGGAAATGCGGGCCGCAACGTAATGTCGAAGGACGTGTCGCGGACTTCGTATCGCCCGATGTCGACGAAACGGGAAGCGGGCTTCGGCTCCAGCACGGGCGAACAGACCGCCCTCCAGAGAAGCTCGTCCTCCGCGCGGTAGGCCACGGCGCACTGTGGCTCGCCGCTCGGCATCGTCCCGGAGGTCATTTCCATCATGACGCGGTACTCGCCGTTGGGCACTTCCATGTGAAACGTGATGGGCGGCACTTTCTCGTCGGGCCATGCGCGCAGCAACCCCAGCGACAAGTCCCACTTGTCGTCATCGGGACGCCGGTAGTCGAAGGGGACATAGGCGTCGGGCGGCTCGGCCCCAAGCGGCAGAAGCGTGTAGAACACGGCCAAAGTGGATGGCTTCAGCGCCAGGTACGTGTTCATCTTGGGCATAATTTCGTTGATGACATACGCATTCAGTTCGCTGATAAGCGCCTCATGATCGCCCTCGAGCGGCTCCATTATTCCTGCATGGCAAGGCTGCTTGTACAGGGCTTCATCCTCGACATTGTAGAGGAAATCCGGCGTCTGCAGGATCAACCCCTTGCCCGCGTGAACACGCCGGCGCACCGCCAGGGCATAGCGGTGCAGGGGCGGTCCCGACGGATCGTTCATCAGGGGGTGGAGGCTCTTCCCGTCCATCGCCGCATTTGTGCTCAGGCCCAGAATATCCACGAGCGTGGGCACGATGTCGACGTTCTCCGTCAGGTGCTTCACGCGTTCGCCCTTGGGAATGCCCGCGCCAAACATGATCAGGGGCGTGCGCAGCATCTCCTGCGACGGGAGATAGAAATGGCCGAATTGGGTGCCGTCCTCGGCAAGCACTTCGCCATGATCGGCCGAAATAATGATCACGGTTTCATCGAGCAGGTTGCGTTTCTCCAGCGCGCCGATGAGTTGGCCGAGCTGGCGGTCTGCGTTGGCCAGGCTGGCATCGTACTGGCCGCGGATGTATTCAAGCTTCTCCTCCGAAAAGGGCGCTTTTGTGTCCTTCACGCCGTCGGGCAGCCAGTCCTTGTACTCGGGTTTGGGAAAATGCGGGGAGTGCGTATCCATTGCATGGACATACATGAAGAAGGGTTGATTCGCCTCCCGGCCATCCACGTTCTTCAGCACAGCTTCAGCGACCTTGTCGAAAAGCGCGTGCCCCTCGTCCGGCTTCTCCGGATCGACGCTGATCTGCCGGTCAAAAGCCTTCCAAAGGCGCGTTTCCTCCGTCATCCAGGCATGGGCCGTGACGAGCAGGGTTTGATATCCGTTGGACTTCATAATCTGCGGAACGAGGTACTCGTCGGGTGGCGGCGTCTTCATGGCCTCGCCCCAGGTCAGGCGCCCGAGGCACATGACCGGAAAATAGCGCCCGGTGAGGTAGGACGGCACCGCGTCCAAGGTGTGGAAGCTTTGAGAACAATGTGACTCGAACAGGACTCCGCGCTTTGCCAGGCGCTCCATGCAGGGGGTGGTGGAGCGTTCATAGCCGTAGCAGGACATGTTCTGGGAGCGGAGGGCGTCGAAGACGATCCAGATCACATTCGGGCCGGCAGTCCGTGGCGTCGCTGCCACGGCCTGGGCGGGTGCGGGAGCCTGCTGCGGAG
>CAILVY010000029.1 GCA_903837785.1 Candidatus Hydrogenedentota bacterium | reverse complement strand
TCGAGCTGCGCGTTGGACTGTTCCAACTCGTCCAGCGCGTGACGCAGCGCACGCTCCGCTTCCTCGCGGGCCGTCACGTCCCGATCCAGCTGCGCCAGCATCCCGTTGACCGAATCCGCGAGGCTGGCCAGTTCATCGTGGCCCGGCATCGACACCCGGATGCGAAGGTCTTTCGTGTGATGAATCGTCCGAACGAATGAGTTGAGCCGAACCACCCGGGACAGCACCAGCCGGTCCAGGAGCAGGCTGATGATAACAATGGAAAACGCCCCGATGCCGGCGATGCAGAACAGCAGATAGTCCAGGCTTGACCGGAAATGCTGATAGAAGTCGCGATCCAGGGCGATGTGCAGGGTCAGCGCCGGCTTCTGATAGAGATCGCGCACCAGCGCATACGCGGACATCGCGTGGTCGTTTACGGCTGTGGCATACAGCGGGTTCGTGGGCGAAATGTGGGCGTTGGCGGCCTGCACGTCGGCCGGCGCGGCAGGGTCGCCCCAGCGGTGGAAGTCCAGCTTGAAGCGCGTAATCGTCGAGAGTTGTTCGATCCGCCGCGCATTCAGCGTCCGGCCCATCAGGAGTGTCCCGCGAATCGGACCCTGGTTCGTCGTGGTCACCACCGGGCGGGACGCGATCAGCATGGGTCCGTCGGGCAACATGATCAGGCCGTTGATGTGGCTCGTGGGCGTGGCGTGCTTCGTCAACGGATCCGGTTGAGTGAGGCGTTCGATGAGCGTCGGCGGCAGCGGCATCGGCTTCGGTTCCGGGCCTTCGAGATCGAAATACGCCCCGTGAACCACCTCGCCCCGCAAGTTCAAGAGGAGGTACAGGTTCAGGTCGCTGGTTTGAAAGGTTTCCGGCACGAGATTTCCGCTTACGTAATCCTCGTTCCGGTCCTCGATGAAGCGGTACGTGTCGTCCCACGCCGCATAGTCCACCGCGAACTTGTCCAGCGCGGCCGATTCGCGCCACAGCGCGTTGAGTGCCCGATCCGCGTCCTGAAATACGCGATCCCGCTCGATGTCCAGGGCGCTCTGAACCAGGAAATAACGCGAGGAAAAGTACATGACCGCTGCGAGCGCCGCCAACAAGACCGTCACGATGGCGAGTGTTTTGATGCGTATCGTCATTCTTGCCGCTTTCGCCCCGGCCTGCTCCGAGGTGTGAACTGCATCATCCATCAAACCCAAAGCGATTAGCAACTGCACATTGGATAGGAGGATAGATCAGCCAAGATGGTTGAGGAACGTCTGAATGGCGCCGGGGTCGGCCGGGATTTCAATCACGCCGCGGAAGCGAGCGTTGGCTCGCGCGTTTCATAGGACCGGGTTTCCGCGGTGGAAAGCGGCACGGCGGAGTTCTGAAAATGCCCCCCGCGTATCAGCAACGCGGCCCCGAAGTCCGGCTGCGCGTGCGGGTCCCCGCCCGAGACCGTGCGCGTCCACTCCGCGACATTTCCCGCCATGTCATAACACTTCGACCACGAAAGATCCTTGTCGAAGGACCCCACGGGAGAGGGTGTTTCGTTGCGGGCCGCGCCCAGCGATGCCGACGCATCCTCGATCCATGCATCGCCCCAGGGGAACGCCGCCGAGGCGCCGGGCGCCCCGTAGGCCGCCCGCGCCCACTCCGCATCCGTGGGCAGCAGTTTGCCCTGCCAGGCCGCGCACGCCTGGGCATCGAAGAAAGTAACCATCGTTACCGGCACGGCCGGGTCCTGGATGTCATTCAGTTCCTGCGGGAAGCGCCACCCGTTCGGGACGCCCTGGCAAAAGGCCCGGAACTGCTCGATGGTAGTCTCCGTGGCGTCAATGAGGAACGGGGCGACGTCCCTGGCCGCGTCTCCGATCGTCACTTGTCCCGCCGGGACAAAGCGCATGCCGTCGCGCAGCAGAATGGCCGCCAGATAATACTGCACAGCCTGTTCCGCGGCGGCAACGGCGTCTTCACCGGGGACACGCGCCTTGACCCGGGCTTCGTCCCAGCGTTGCTCCGCCTCATCGAAGAGGGCCTTGGCCTCCTCTGAGGCTTTGGCCCGTTGTTCCGCCCGCGGTCGCAGTTGCGGCACGAGCGCCTTGTAGCGATCGAAGCGCCCCTGCGGTGACGCCGGGTCCGCGAGGCTAGACGCCGCGTCGCGCTCGGACGCAAGGCGCGCTTTGCGTTGAGCCTCCAGGCCATACATGCCGGCCATCAGGCCCGCCAGAAGTCCTACGGCCAGCAGAACGCCCGCCGCTTTCCGAAGCGGCCACGACGCCGCCGGCCGCTTGGCAGGCCGCTTGGTGGACGCAGCGTGCGGCACGCCGTCTACCAGTTCGACAATCGGGCGCAGGGCCGCCCGAAGATCGGCCGCGCTCTGATAGCGTTTCTCCGGCTCGGGATCCACGCAACTGGCGATGATGGCATCCAGCGCCTGCGGCACATCCTTCATGATCTGCGAGGCGGGGCGGGGCACGCCCGTCGGCACGTTGCCGGTGAGAATCTCGTAGAGCAAGACGCCCACACTGTAAATGTCCGACCGCGCGTCCACGTCGCGGCTGTTGCGGATCTGCTCCGGTGACATGTAGAAGGGCGTGCCCATGACCACCGAGGCGCCCGTCAGCCGCGTATTGTCCATCAGCTTCGAGATGCCGAAGTCCATCAGCTTGACCGAGCCGTCCATCCCGATCATGACGTTCTCCGGCTTGATGTCCCGGTGAACGGTGTATTGATGGGCGTATTCCAGGGCGGCGCAGAGTTCATCGATGACGCGCAGCGTTTGCCGGATGGGGAGGCGCTGGCCCGGAGGCAGGCCTTCGAGGATGGCCCGAAGCGATTTCCCTTGCAGGAATTCCATCGAGATGTACACGATGTTGTCCGCCGACCCGATGTCATGCACGCGGACAATGTTTCCGTGCGCCAGCCGGCGCGCGATGCGCGCCTCGTTGAAGAAGCGCTCCACGACGAGCTTGTCCTGGACAAACTGCGGCAGCAGCGTCTTCAACGCCACGTCTTCGCCCAGGATGTTGTCATGCACCTTGTAGATGCAGCCCATGCCGCCGCGCCCGACGAGATTGAGGACCGTGTAGCGATTGGCCAGCACCTGGCCGCGGCGCAGTTGAAGATCGGGCTGCACCATGGGCCGCGGCGACGCCTGGATCGCCTCGATCTTGATCTTCGGCAAGGCCGTGTTGCACTGGACGCAGTGCTCCAGCCCATCGGGATTCACGTAGAAGCACCGGGGGCATTTCACCTTGGCCATGAGTACCTCACCTATCGCATGTTGCGCGCGCGGATCATTCCCAGCCCTTGGCCACGTCCAGCGCGGCCTGGCACAGCGATTCCGCGGTCCACGACATCGTCTCCGGGTTCGGCACGGCTTGGGTATCCGGGCCGGCCACGAGAAAGAGCAGCACAACCTTCTTGTTCGGCTCAACCGTCAGCGAGTAACGGAGGGACCCCGGTTCATACAGCAACTGATCGCCTTCGCCGCCCACGTCCACAAAGCGCTCCGCCTGCGCGTTCAGGCCGCCCTGGATCAAGGCGGCCTCGTCCACGCCGAATCCCGCGGGAAACACCCACACGGCGTTCAGAATGGGATTCACATCCTGCGCCTTTGGCCCCGGACGCACGGAGGCCGTGATCTTCCCGTCCCCGTCCGCATCCGCCCCGTTGAAGAGCACGCAGCCCGGCACATGCTGGCCCCACTTGGCCACGGGATCGATCTCCTGCGCCTCCGCGCCTTCCACCTCAACAAGCAGGGGACGAATGCCGGCCTTGGGATGATAACTTTCGCAAAAGCCCAGCGCCAGGGTCCGCTTCTCGCCCTTCGGCACGGCAAACGCATACACGATCGGCACTCCGCCCATGCCGGCGCGGATGTTCTTGAACGCGGGATCGCACGGAACGCTGGGCGACGCCCAGCCCGGCAGGGGCGTCACGCCCCCGGTGCAGCCCCACGCGCGCTCCTTCCGAATCGGCTCCACCTCTTTCGGCAGGGCCAAAACCGCGCGCCCGTCCACAGTGCCCAGGCGTCGGCCCACAAGCATGTTCTCCGGCACCTCGAGTGTCAAACCCGCTTGCGCCGCCTCCTTCCCGTGGTTCTGGAGTCCCGCGATGATGAGATCCACGCCCGACGGGAAGATCGGGGCGCGATACGCCGATTGACTGAGCGTTATGTCGCCTGCGCGCGTGACTGTATCCACCTCCGGCACCGCCGACTCTGTGTAGCGCTGCACGGGGGGCTTGGCGCCCGCGGGTTCGTGCAGGCAGAGACGGACCTTGCCCCACGGCTCGATCAACGCGCCCTCGGGATCGACCTGCGATGGCGTGAACCCCGGCGACACGATCGTCAGGTCCGCGGCCGCCGGCAACGCCGTCAGCAGAAACGCGAGGAGATACCGCATGCTCATGCCAGCGGCCCCCTCTGCGCATCGCGCGGCGATCGGAGCACTTTGATCCCGTACATCTGGCAGAAGGCCTCGATCTCGCGCCGGTGATTGCCGTACATGACCGCCTGATGGAAGCCCAGCACGTCGCGGCAGTCTTCAATGCGGTCCATGGCAATCTCGACGCTCGTGCGGCAGCCGCCCGCCGGCGGCGTGTCCACATTCCCCGCAACCGTGCCCGTGTCGAGGATGAGTTCCTTCGGGCTGTTGAAGCGAACCAGCGTCACCGGCTGGCCCACTTTCCACAGGACCTGCATCGACACCCCAATGTTGGATTCGGAATGTGAACGCAGCACATAGGGCTCGTTCTTTTGCTCGAATCCGTTCATCTTCGCGCCGCAACTGCAATGCGCCGCGATCAACAGGTTCTTATACGTCTCGGGAACGGGGTCGTTCATGAACGACGGCTTGTCCAGCAGATAGCTCGTGAGCATCAGCGACATCGCCCCGAAAATGTCCGCTTCGCACCCGTACGTCACGCCGTTGTCCTGGAAGAGCGACGCGGCCATGCAGGGCGGCGTCGGCACCGATTTCGACGAAACCATCCCCAGGCAGTCCGTCGTCAGCGCGTTGGCCTTCTCCTGGCGCAGCATGTGCTTGGCCGTCATGAACGAGCGCGCCGCGTTCACCGTGTCCTCATCCGACGGCTCGACCACGTTCTCGGCGCCCTTGCGGACCTGCTTGGCGAGCTGCCGCGCTTCATCCGTCTCGGGCATGCGCTGGAACAGCTCGTGATACGTGTCCCGCGGGATGCGCCGCACTTTCGTGCCCAGATGCTCCATGACGGTTTCCTCGCGCTTGTCCCCCGCCACGACCAGCAGCCGCGTCTCCGCGAACTGCTTCTTCGCGCGGATCATGCGGAAGGCCGGTTCCACCGCCTTGGTTTCGAGCGACGAAATCACATGCACGCCGGGCCGCCGCGAGATCTCCAGCACGTGCCCCGTGAACGCGGTGCCCACGGGCGCGAAAATGATGATAGGAAAGCCGGCCTTGGCAATCGTGTCCACCCAGCCCCATGTGTTCAAGTGCTGGAGATGCACAAAGACGGCATCGGGCCGCTCGGCCGTGATCTTGTTCACAAACGCGCTCACCGCCTCTTCGCTCTCTAGCGGGCTGCTCTCCATCTGAAGCGTGACGCCCGTGCGCCCGGCCGATTCCGCAAACGACTGTTCATATTCCTGGCGGTGCTTCTCGAGGTCATACGACGTGCCCGGCCAGCCAAGCCAGTACGGCGGCTTCATCCGGATCAGCGCGCCCGTAATCCGCACCGGCGGCTTCGGCCGCAGCGACGCGATATCGATGTGCTCCTCCAGGTTCTCCCCGGCTTCCGCCGCACCCGCCGCCATCCAGGGCAGGGCCACCCCCGCCACCGAACTGGCCAGGAAACACCTCCGCGACATCGAACAGCAACTACACTTCCCACTCACACCCGAATGCGTACTCATGGCCGGGGCCCTCCGTCGGTTGCGGTTACGTGCGATTATTGTACCCGAGACCGCCCGGCGAGAAAAGGAAATCCCCGCCTGTAACCGCCGCGGCGCCCGCGCGCACTAAGTGGGCGATGCAACCGAACAAGGATTCACGAACATGTCTCGCTTCGAACAACGCTTTCTCTGGATGGCCCTGACCCTGCTCTCTGTCGCCCTGACCGGATGTCCGGGACCCCGGGCCGAACTGCGTTCCCTCGATCATGACGGGCTCAAACGCACCTATGCCCTCTTTGTCCCCGCCTCCTGGAACGCGGATCACCCCGTCCCGCTGGTCCTGGCCCTGCACGGCGCCCGGGGCGATGCCCGCGTGATGCAGTACCTCACGCAGTTCAACCCCATCGCCGATCGCGAGGGTTTCCTCCTGGCCTATCCCGAAGGGCTCGACAAACAGTGGAACGACGGGCGCAACGCCGTCTTCGGCCACCCAAGCCACGCCAACGTCGATGACGTCGGATTCATCCACGAACTCGTGGACCGGCTCTGCGCCGAATACAACGTGGACCGGACCCGCATCTATGTGACCGGCGTCTCCAACGGCGCCATGATGTGCCACCGCCTCGCCTGCGAGCTGACCGGACTCTTCGCCGCCGCCGCGCCGGTCATCGGCGCCATGCCGGAACCGCTGCCAGACGTGTGCACGCCCGCCGCGCCCATGCCCATGCTCCTCTTCAACGGGACAGACGACCGCCTGGTGCCTTGGGACGGCGGCGACGTCGCGGGCCGCCCCGACTACGGACGCGTCCTCTCTGTCGAGGCCACCGCCCAATACTGGGTGGCCAACAACGGCGCCAATCCCGTGCCCGGCCTCGTGGACATGCCCGATACCAACCCCCACGACGGCGCTCAGGCACTGCGCGAAACCTTCGCCGCCGCTGGGGAAAGTGGGGGAGAGGTCGTGCTCTACCGCATAGACGGCGGCGGCCACACCTGGCCTGGCGGTGCCCGATATCAACGCCCCTTCCTGCTCGGCAGCGTCTGCCGCGACCTCGCCGCCAGCGAACTCATCTGGCAGTTCTTCCAGGCCCACACCCGCTGACGCCCCCGGCAACACCCGGAGTATTCCGGGCTTTAATCAGATGCCGCATTTATGCTATAGTCTTTGCGTCCGAACCGGACGCATTCGCGGATCCGTATCACCAAAGGAGCTTTCTCTCATGCCACTTGTACCCATGCGACAGATTCTGGATGAAGCCGCAAAGGGCGGCTACGGCGTTGGCGCGTTCAACGTCAACAACATGGAACAAATCCAAGCGATCATGCAGGCCGCCAATGACACCAACAGCCCGGTGATCATTCAGGCGAGCCGCGGCGCCCTCAAATACAGCAAGCTCATCTACCTCAAGAAACTCATGGAAGCCGCCACCGAGGAATTCCCCCAGATCCCCGTCTCCATGCACCTCGACCACGGAAACAGCGTCGAGACCTGCCAGATGGCCATCGACCTCGGCTTCACCTCCGTCATGATCGACGGCTCCCTCGCCGAAGACGGCAAGACCCCCAACAGCTACGAGCAGAACGTCGAGATCACCCAGAAGGTCGTCGCCCTTGCGCACCCGCTCGGCGTCACGGTTGAAGCCGAACTCGGCTGCCTCGGCGGCATCGAAGACGGCCACGGCGCCGGACTCAGCGCCGAAGAAGTCAACGATCACCTCACCAACCCCGTCCAGGCCGAAGAGTTTGTCAAGCTCACGAACGTCGACGCGCTCGCTGTCGCCATCGGCACCAGCCACGGCGCCTACAAGTCCGGACGCAAAGACCCCAAGACCGGCGAAGTGCTGCCCCCCGTCCTGGCCATGGACCGCATCCACGAAATCCACAAGCGCATGCCCAACTGCCACATGGTTATGCACGGCTCCAGTTCCGTTCCCAAGGAACTCGTGGACATCATCAACCAGTTCGGCGGCAAGATGCCCGGAACCTTCGGCATCTCCCTCGAACAGATCCAGGACGGCATCAAGCACGGCGTCCGCAAGATCAACGTCGACACCGACAGCCGCCTCGCCATCACCGGCGCCATCCGAAAAGTCTTCTTCGAACAGCCCAACAAGTTCGATCCCCGCGACTACCTCAAGCCCGCGCGCGACGCCGCCTACCTCGTGTACGTCGAACGCATGAAAGCCTTCGGACAAGCGGGACACGCCGGCGACTACCAGCCCACCACCCTCGACGCCATCAAGAAACTCTACGCCTAATTCCACATCCCCAAGAACACACCCGCGGCGGACAGGACACCCTGCCCGCCGCGTTCCTCTTTACCCCGCGCCCCCTTCCAGGCCTCAGATCGGTGGGTGACGCGCAGTGGAACCCACCGGCTCCCTATGTCCCGCTTCCTACTTACCGGGATATCATCCGTGTAATCCATGCAATCCGTGTTTGGCCGCTGCCTGGGTCGGGAAGGAGCACACACGGATTTCACGGAGTACACGGATTGTGGCGCATGCGCCGCGCGCGGCAAGGGAAGTGTTGGAGGGATAGGCTGTCGAAGCCTTCGGGACTTGCGGCCTGTTTTGCGGGCGTGGCGGCCCCGCCACGCTCGGGGTTCTGGCTCCCCGCTTTCGCGGGGATGACGTCATGCTCTTGTCTGCCAGTCCACTCCATAGTCCGTCATTCTCGCGCAAGCGGGAATCCAGGGAAGAGGAAACGTGCCCCTCAGCGCTGCGCACAGCCCGGCGTACGGCGGATGCTGCCGATCAGGGGATACGTCGTGCTTAGACGCACTGACAGGCGAATCGGGATGTCATCCGTGTAATCCGTGCAATCCGTGTTTGGCCGTTGCTTGGGCCGGGACGCGCGGGGAGCGGAAGCGCTTCTATCGGGTCTCGTGTGCGGGCAGGAGTTCGCCGGTCACCCACTCGATCTCGGGGATGTGCAGGCGTTCGCGGAGGGAGCGTTCCGGCTCCAATGCGAGTGCGGCAGCATTCTTCTCGTAGTGCGTTTCGGGCTCGTACGTCTGGCCCGTCTGGAGCCGCCGCTCTTCGCGGCGGAGCGTCCAATGACAGAACAGGCCGAGCAGCGGCGCAATCACGCGCGTCTTCAGGCCGAACTCCGCGTAGAGGTCCTGCAACAACCGCGTGTACTGCGCGAACAGGCGCGCATTGCCGCGGAAGTATCGGCGCGTCGCCCAAGCCGCGGCGGCATACGTATTGCCCAGCGTGGCCGCTTCGCGCGCGAAGCGTTCGCGCACGCGTGCTTCGGGATGTTGCTTATGGCGCAGATAGCCGTCGAGTGTGACGCGGAACATGCGCAGGAGGCTCGGGCCATTGACCTCGAAGTCGCGGCGGAAGGCGCGGCGGAGCATTTCGCCCTCTTTGCCCGCGGGGATGTGCTTGTGCCGATAGTTGAATCGGAGCTGGCCGTGGATGTCCGCGGGATCGTAGCTGCCCTCGGGAAGCAGGGAGCCGTCGGCCCGATGCTCTTCGTAGAGCGGCGTGCCGGGAATCGGCGTATAGAGCATGAACTGATGGAAAACCGTATCGTGCGCGATGGCGTGCGCGATGGCCGCATCGAAGTTCTCGGGGGTGTGTTCTTCCAGCCCCACGATGCTCGAACCGAGCACGCGGATGCCGTTCGCCTGCAGTTCACGCACGAGCGCGTGCGTGTCCACGCCGTCGAGCTTCGTGTACTGGCTGTTCTTGCCTTCGAGGCCCATCCAGACCCAGGAAATGCCCAAGCCGATAAGCTGCTCCATCGTATAGGACTTGATCACCCGCGCGGAACTGAACACGTAGATCGCCCAGCTCTTGTTGCGTGCCTGCATCAGTTCGAGCAGGCGCAAGGCGCGCGGCTTGTTCAACAGGAAGTTCTCGTCCATGACGAAGAAGTCCTTCGTCTGGAGCTTGGCCTCAAGCTGGCACATGACGTTGAAGAGTTCGTCCCCGGTCTTGTAGAAGGTGACGCACTTGCCCTTGCCTCCAAACATCGCGGATGTCGAACAGAAGTTGCAGCCCATCGGGCAGCCCACGGACGGAATCAGGATTGCCGCGGTGTCGCCGGTCCTCTCCGGGGTGCTCACGCCGAAACTGCGCGTGCCGAACGCGGACAGCGCGAGCGGATGCCGCACGGGCGCCTCGGGATCCTCACCCAGGAACGTACGCATCCAGCGGATGCCGTCGCCCTTCACAATGAAGTCCGCGTCGATGTACCTGTCAAGCCCCGGCATGTTCGCGATATGCCCGCCCACGACGATCGTCGCCGCGGGGCGATGCTCCCGAATCAGGGCGCACATGCGCTGGACCTTGCGGTAGTTCGGAATGATGGCGCTGATGCCGATCACGTCGTAGTCGCGTTCCCGGATCTCCTCGATGAAGCGTTCCTGATCCGGAAAGTCCAGCAGCGTGCAGGGCGCATCCAGATTGGCCTGAATCATCATCAGCCCGAAGGAACGGTGGAACATCCGGAGCGAAAACGGACCCTGTTCCCGCGTCACTTGGTTGTGATACAGCTCCATCGGGTTCATCTTGCGGCTGCCGAACGCGTCATCCCGGGCATAGGGGCCAAAGACACTCGTGAGCAGGACCCGGGCCTTGCTGCCGAGGGGATGTACGGGGTGATCGTGCGCCATGGGAGCTTCCTTCTCGATGTTTTCTCTAAACATCAACTTATTAAACATTCGAGAACAAAGTGTAGCAGATTAAATTGTTAGAAATCAAATATAGGGAGACGGTGGGCATGGGGGCCGGATCTGGCGGTGCAACGCCTGCATGGAAGATTCAGTGTAGGGCCTGCAATTCAGGCGATGAATCCCCGCCCGTCATTGCGAGGAACGAGCACAGCGAGTGACGAAGCAAGTTCTGGGGAGGAGTCCTTCCCCGGGGGATTGCCTCGCTTCGCTCGCAATAAAGGAGAGCGGGTCATTGCGAGGAACGGGCACAGTGAGTGACGAAGCAAGTCGGAATTATGGCGTGGGCCAGAGGCGGAGCAGTTCAACGCCGTGGCGGCCGACAGGCACGCTGTATGTCGCGTCGATCACGCCCAGGTCCTTCTGGCGCCACAGGTCGCGCACGCGTTGTTTGCCTTTCAGCCCGATTTCTTCCCAGCGCACACTGACAGGCCGCTCGCTTTCGCTTCGGTTGAAGAGTCCGACGGCCAGGGAGCCGTCTTCAAGCTGCTTTGTCCAGACTTCCGTGTCGTCGTCGCGGATCATCGCGGGATGGCCCTGCGCTCCCAGCGGGTCCTGATCAATCTCGATGACCTCGGGATTGCACAGGACGTTCAGCGTGAACGCATCCAGTTGCGACATGTCGCCGCTGAAGAAGAGCGGCGAGGCCATGAGGCACCAGAGCGACATGTAGGCGTACTGTTCGTTGGGCGAGAGAGGACATGGCACCGGCTTGCCCATCTTGGCCGCGCTGCCCACGTAGCCCAGCAGGAGGTAATCCGGATCATTCCAGGCGCCGGGCTTCGCATAGGGCCAGTGCTCGGCATTGCGCCGCGCGACGTCGTGATACTGATCGAGTTCGAATCCGAGATCGCCCGCGGTGCGCCAGCAGTTGCCCCCGACTTCGGCCCCCCACTTCCACACGTCGCCCATGCCGTACTGGCACAAGTTGAAGACAATGTCGCGGTCGAGCGCCTTCAGATAGGAGGACATTACAATGTACGGCTTCTTGTATTCGTCGAGGCTCTTGTCCTTCGCTTTCTCCGTGTAGGAGCACCAGTCGTACTTGAGGAAGTCGTAGCCCCAGGCCGCGAACTGTTTCGCGTCCTGCTCTTCGGAACCCCACGCGCCTTCACAGCCCGCGCAGGTGGTCGGACCGGGCGACGTATACAGGCCGGCCTTCAACCCCTTGGCATGAATATAATCTGCAAGCGCTTTCATGTCGGGGAAATGGGCGTTCGGCACGATGTTGCCGTCGCCGTCGCGCAGCGGGCCGACCCGTTTCGGATCCGGCGACTTCGTGCGGTTCATCCAGCAGTCGTCGATGTTGACGTACTGATAGCCCACGTCCGGCATGCCCGTGGCGATCATGACGTCCGCCGCCTCGCGCATCATCACGTCCGTCACCCGGTCGTAGTGGGCGTACCAGTGGTTCCAGCCCATCGGCGGCGTCAGCGCCAGCGTTTCGCCCACGACAATCCGCAGTTCCTGCTCCGCTTTGCCGTGCGCGTTCTCGGCCACGAGCGTCGTCCGGTACGTGGTCATCGCGCGGTCCTCGATGCGGCCCGAAACGATCCCGCTGGCCGGGTCCACGGACAAACCCGCGGGCACATCGCGCACCGAGAATTGCATGGGGCGTTCACCCGTGGCCGGGATGCGGAACAGGACGGGAGAGCCCGGCCGCACGCCGTAGACTCTTGCGCCGTTGATGCGCGGCTCTTTGCCCGGCGCCGGCGTGCGCAGAATCCGCTCCTCCGGCGGATAGGGCGGGTGCTCGACGAGCTTCGGCGCCGCGCCTTCCGTCAGAAACCTGGCGTCGGCCCAATCCACGTGATCGAAACTCCGGTTATCGCCCGCGTCTTTCATGATGACCGCCAACTGCCGCACGCCCGACAGGTCCACGTCAATGCGTTCCGGCGCCGCGCCGCCCTTCAACACTGGGCTCCGATACAACTCCTTCCCATCGCCCACGAGGAACACCGCGGCGGTGCCCAGCCCCTTCGTCTCGTCATCGATGCCCACGACCGCCTGGAAGCGTTTCGCCTGTCCGTCCAGCGCGATATAGAACGAGCCCGGCGCGTGCGAGCCCACGCCCCGTTTGAACTCCTGCCCGTTGAGACGCATCGCCTTCTCCTGCACCGACTGCTTCGCCTGCGGCTTCCCCCAGCCCTGCTTCATCAGCCCCAGGTCCAGTTCATCCAGATACACCGCCTTCGTCTCCGCCCCCGCCCCCAGCCCGATGGCCAGACAAATGACCCAAAGTTCCACCCAGCGATTCATGAGGTTTTCCTTTCCTGCACGTTCCCAACGCGGCCGCATCCGCGGAACTCTAACTATCCTGCACGCAAGCGGTGCCTTGCCGACACATCATACCTGTCTTCCTCCGTCCAGGCCAACCGCCTTTGGCTTGCTCATGAGCGGCTCTCCTGGCGAGCGTCGACAAAACTCGGTTTGCATACACGCGTGATGCAAAAGCGAAGCCCACCCTCCGTGCGAATTTGCCCGGGCCGGCCGGTTGCCTCTATTCACAGAGGGAGGCATCGTACTCTCCCGCATTGAAAGTTATTAGACAGGACATTATCCTAATCGAAGGTCCGATTAACCGAACCCTGAGATGGAGTATAGGGGATGTTCTCAAGGGACAAGAAGACAAGACTCCCTGCCGAATATGCATCTGTGAGGACTGCCATACTTCTCGCGTTGGCCGTCTACGGGATCTCACTTCTTCTCCATCGGCCATTGCAGACACTGGATCTGCGCGTTTTTGACGCGCAGCTTCGCTCCGTTCCACCGGCGCCACCGGACTCCCGGATTGTCTGTATTGACATCGATGACCCGAGCGTGAGCCAACTGGGTCGATGGCCGTGGCCCCGAAGTCATATTGCGCAAATGATCTCTGAATTGTCCAGACGTGGTGCGGCAGCGGTTGCTTTCGATGGCCTTCTTGTATCTCCCACCTCCCGGGACCAAGACAAGGCCCTTTTCGATGCCATCTGCGAATCGAAGAGAGCATACTCCGGAACGGCCATGGAAATCACGGATGGGGAACGGTCTGATTCCGTAGCGCAAGCCTGCGATTTGGCCTCTTTGTCTCCGTTTGCACTGCCCTTGACCCCTTCGAGACCTCCGGCGTTGTATTCGGTAGGACGTGTCGTAGCTCCACTTCCGGAAATCGTGCAATGCTCGGCGGGAATTGGACATATTACGGCCTTCCCAGACTCTGATGGCGTTTTCAGGCGAATTCCCTTGCTTCTAGAAGCTGGAACCTGCCTCTATCCTTCTCTTGCCTTGTTGTTGGCAATGAGAGCCTTCAATGCGGCCGATCTGGAATTTTCGCCCACTACGGTTTCTATCAATCAGAATGGCATACCCACTACTGGAAGCATGGCGGGGCTGCCTGAAGGTGTCGTCATCCCGGTAGGTGAAGACGGAGTCATGCAAATCAACTACGCTGGCCCATGGGGAAGCGACTTCACACACCTCAGCTTTGGATCGCTCGAAAAATCTTTCGTTGATCGATCGACAGATCTCTCCTTTGACGGGAAGATCTGCCTTATCTGCTGCACTTTCACCGGTGGAACGGACATGGGAATAACACCCTGGAACGTTTCAACTCCGCTGTGCTCCGTATTGTGCAATGCCCTGAATACGATATTGACGGGAAACTTCATTCGCCCCGTGCCTAACATCCTTGTAGAAGGTATAGTGCTGCTGACCTTACTCGTTCTCGCCTGGTCCAAGATACGATTACGGCCCTGGACCTCCATTGCCATAACCATCAGTCTGGTGGTGGCGTACCTGGCAATTGCTCACCTGACATTTCGATACGGCTCTCATCTTCTTCCTGTCGTTCGACCCGTGTCCGTGATACTGGCAACAGCCGCGACATTCGCGTTTCATACAGGCACAACGGAATACGTGCGGAGGCACAAACTCAAGGACGTCCTGGTCCGATATATGCCTGATTCCGTGGTCTCTGAGCTTCTCAGAAATCCAGCACTCCTGTCATCGCAGGGCGAACGAAAGGAAATGTCGATCCTCTGCTGCAGTCTCGCCAATTTTGACAGTCTCACCGCGAACATGGACCCGGAAGAAACCGTCCGATTCCTGCAACAATATTATGAGCAGATATCCCATGTGGCTCACAAGCACGGTGGAACGGTCGACAAGTTGTTTCAATCTCGCCTGCTGGCCTACTTTGGCCATCCGATTTACAGCAGCGACCACCCACAAAAGGCCGTGTCCGCCGCCTGCGAAATTGTGTCGGCAACACATGGCCTGTTGGCGCAACTACCGCGCAAATCCGTGGACTGCGCCGTGCGAGCAGGAATTGAGACTGGTTTTGCAACCGTGGGAAGCTTTGGTGCCGCCCCGAACATGCAATACACCATTGTGGGGGAACGCGTTGCTGCTGCATGTCAGCTCGAAGAGCAAGCGGTCGCGGGGGAGCTTCTCTTGACGGAGCGTACGCTGTCCCGACTGAGCGAAATGCCTCTGGCGATATCCCGCAGAACAATCAAGGTCAAGGATCTGGACCTCAACGTCGGAGTAATCCGACCGAGCATGCCGCATAAGGATCTTGCGGAGACTGTTCCTGCACCTTGCCGCCTGGCCTTTGAACGACGAGGGCAATATCGCATACTGGCAAAGATTGGCCAGGGCGGTATGGCGGTAGTCTACAAGGGCCTTGATGATCGCCTGGACCGCTTCGTGGCCCTCAAAGAACCGCTTCCCGAACATGTGAGTGACCAGGAATACGTGACCCGTTTTCTTAATGAAGCCAGGATCATGGCGAGGATCAACCATCCCCGGATAGTTCAAATCTATACCGTTGGTGAGGAATCCGGCTGTCCCTTCATTGCCATGGAATACATAGATGGCATGACTCTAGAGGAGATGATTCAGCGGAAAGGTGGATTAGAGCCCCGTTTTGCTCTCCAGACTGTCGTCGAGATAGCACAAGGCCTTGAGGCGGCCCAAGCGCAGGGGATCACTCATCGAGACATAAAGCCTTCAAACGTCCTTATGACCCGCAATGAGCATGCAAAGGTCTCTGATTTCGGTCTGGCTAAGATCAGAGACAATACTGTGGGCTTATCCCGAACTGGACTCGTCTTGGGAACCCCGTTGTTCATGTCTCCAGAGCAGGCAAGCGGAAAGAGCGTAGACTTTCGCTCCGACATCTATTCGCTCGGCGCAACGTTTTACTACATGCTGACCGGCGTTCCCCCTTTTCATGGCCGAACACCGGTAGAGGTCATGGATAAACACATCAACGCGAAGATTCCCAGTTTTCCAATTGAAAGAACTTCTGTCATTCCGCCAGGGCTGTACACGATTATTGCCAGGATGATGGCCAAAGCACCGGATGAGAGATTCGCGTCCTACGAGGAATTCATCGCTGCACTTAAGCAGGAGTATTCCGTACTTGGCGGTCTTGAATCCCGGCACTGAGGTGCGGACCGTGTAGCCAGTTTTCTCAGGGTGTTGCCCCGGCTGGACCATTTGTCGGGATTGGAGGCGTGGATACACCACCTCCAATATTCGGTGTTGAGTTCGTATGCCCACCGGCAATTCCGGGGTCGCCAGAATTCTCAGCGCTGGATTGACCGGAGAGTTCACTTTGAGCACTAGTGAACCAATTGGACAACTTACAGGCAACTTCCCATCCCCCAAGAATAATGAACAGGAGTATCAAGAAAGCCACAATGAGCTTGGCCGGGCTTATACTGTCCTTCAGAGAAGTCCTTTTCCCCTGTTTCATGGCAACAAGCTCCTTTGCAGAGATGTCACAACGGAACTTAAGACTCTTTCCGTGTAATCGGATTACTTACTCGGAATCAAGAAGGCGCTCGGGCGGATGGCTCGGGAAGGGGCAAACACAGTCACCGATTCATGTGTATGCGCGAGACCAGAGGAAGACTCATATCCCTCCAAGATCATTCCAACTCGCGAATCCCCGGCATTTCTCATTCTTGGGTCGTTGCCGTCCGTCCCGCAGATCCAACACATTGAGCAACTTGCACGGCGTAGTTTACGGTGCGGCCCAAGTTCTCCGCAAGTAGAAAGACTATTCGCGTGCCCGAGGGTATCGGTATGGGATTCCTGGCGCGACGGTGTCGTTCGTGGTGAGCAGGGCGCCGGGATTCCACTACGCGTGCGTGACGAACCGCTGTACCGTGACCAGGGAGGCGGATCGGGGGTGACTCTGCAGCCGGGACGAAGGCGTGCCCCGCGGCTGCATTCTGCTATGATGTCCGTGAACCCGGGTGGTCCGGGGATTTTCCAGAGGGACGCGGCCATGGATTTGGAAAAAGTTGCGAGGTATGTCGAGAAGGTCGAATTGTTCAACGGCCTGACGCCGGAGGACGTGGTGAAGATCCTCTCGAAGGGCACGACGATGCAGTGCGTGAAGGGGGAGACGCTGTTCTTCAAGGGGACGGTCGGCAATCAGATGTACGTGGTGCTCGGGGGAAAGATCGGGATCCTCGACGGCGAAAAGTGCCTCGCCACGCTCTCCACCGGCGACATGTTCGGGGAGATGGCGCTGGTGAACAAGGAGCCGCGCGTGGCCACGGCGAAAGCGCTCGAGGACAGCAAGCTCTTCGTGCTGTCCGAAAGCACCTTCGAATACCTGCTGACGAAGCGGGTGGCGATCCGCATCCTGCTGAACATCATCGCGACGCTCAGTCGGCGGCTCAAGGCGAGCAACGTGAAGTAGCCTGCCCCCTTACTCGGGGTCTTCCTGAATGTTATTGATGGACCACGCCATGAACGCGAGGTAGGCCGCGATGCACAGCAGGGGGAAAACAAGCACGCCGTAGGTCGGTTCGTCGATATTCCACGGGCCGACGCTGTAGTTCACTTCGAGCGAGCCCGCGTCCCCGTGCGAAAACAGTTGGCCGAAGGTGCTCCCGAGCAGCCCGTGGATGAATCCGAGGGCGACCAGATTCCGGTTCTTCTCCTCCATGAACACGTACACGAGGATGATGCCGAGGATCCAGGTCACCGCGACCAATCCATAGGATGCAACGTGGATCAGGCCGAAGCACGTCGCACAAATCGTGGCCACGAGCAGCCGCCGCTTGTCCAGGCAAAAGACGTAGCCGTAAACTGAACCCATGAGAAACAGAATGCAGGCCTGCCAGCAGAACACGCTCGGGGCCACGCTGCCCACGCCGTAGAGATAGGCCGTGCCGAGGAAGGTGAGCACGACTGCCACAATGGCAAAGCCCGCGCCGAAGCCGGCCACCACTCGGGGCCGCCGCTCCTTCGGAATGACGTTATTGGGGTCCCTGGACGGCCCAAAGGCCTTCCGGAACCGCGTGCCGAAGTACGAACTGAAGAGCAACTGCTGCACGAAGCCCCAGAAGACATAGCCGAAGACGCCGATGGCCCACATGCCCAGGCTGAAATGGGCAAAGGCCGCCGCGCCCCGGTGGAAGTACGCCGCCAGAAACGTGAACGCCAGCATGGGCAACGCCACGATCATTGCAGTCTTGAACGCCGACGTGAAATTGTCGTAGCGGATGCAGAAGGTGATGATGACGAGCGAAAGCAGCGACCCGAAGAACACCACGAAGATCACGCCGGGGAAACTGTGGTTCCAGTGGTTGACGTCAAGATTGCGGAAGCCGAAGAAGCCGAGAAGATTGGCGAATTTGAAGAAGTGGGCGACGTCGGGCCAGCGGACGAAGTTGGCGTAGTTGAGGCCGACGAGGAGGAAGAGGGAGACGGCAGCCAGGGTGAGGCGCTGGAGGGGCGTGCCGTGACAAAGCATGCGCCAGAAGACGCGGGGATTGCCGAGGCCCCAGGAGTGGAGGGTGTCGCGGTGAACAAAGGGGGCCACGAAGAGGAGGTAGAGAGCGCCGAGGAAGATGAGGATGTTGGCGACGGTGTTGGCGAGTTCGTGCTTGCCCAAGACGCCAAAAAGATACGCAAGCGGCCATAAAAGGACAAGAATGAAGGTCATCATCCCGACGGCTTCGAGGAGGTTGTAGAGGCGGGTCCGGGATTCGCGTTCGAGGTCTCCGGCGGTGGTTCGTATCTCGCGGACCCAGGGCTTTTCCCCGGGGGATGCGACGGTGCGTTGGGGCGGCATGGGCATGGGACTCCTCTCGCTATGGTTCAAGCCGTGGCTGGTGAAAGACTTGACCAGCGGAAGGGCATCGCGGTTTCTTGCGTTTTTGAGATGGGAATATTCCGCAGATTGAGTCGGGCGGCGCGGGAATGGATTTGCCTGTTAATCGTTTTTTAAGCAGGATTTAAGGTAGTTCTTGGCTTGTCGATATCTAGGAGTGGTGTCGTGGGCAAGTGGCATCGCAAGAGCTTGTGGAGGGATGTGATGGAGAAGCGCCTAAAGATCCGGTGGCGGGTGCCGATAAAAGGATTGAGTTGAAAGCCGCAACATGTCCGGCCGTGGCGGCCGGTGCTGGGCGCGCGGAGAAAGGAGTCAGGGACCATGTCTAGCGGATGGAGTGCGAGTGGACTCATCACGGGCTTGGACTCGGCGAGCCTTATCCAGCAGTTGTTGGCGCTTGATCGGGCTCCGGAAACCCGGATCAAGGAGAAGATCAGCAAGCTTCAGGGGCAGCAGACGGGGATCCGTGAACTGCGCACGCAGATGACGACGTTGCGCAACCGCCTGCAGGATTACCGGCTGAACAACATATTCAATTCGTTCAAGTCGTCGACGAGCGAGGACACGGTGCTGACGAGCAGCATTTCGTCTTCGACGCCGTCGGTGGGCTCGTTCACGGTGAATGTGACGCAATTGGCGAGTTCGACGGCGGCGCTGAGCGGGGGGGCCATGGGGGCCTCGATCAATCCGGCGGCGGCGCTGAATTCGAGCGGGCTGACGACGTCGGTGGAGGCCGGGACGTTCACGATCAACGGGGTGGAGTTCACGGTGGATCCGGCGACGGACACGCTGAACGGCATCCTGGGCCAGATCAATGCGAGCACGGCGGGGGTCACGGCGACCTATGATGCGGTGAACGACCGGGTGGTGATGACGAACACCACGGCGGGCAACACGAATATCATCAATCTGGGCGTGACGGATGACACGAGCAATTTCCTGAGCGCCATCGGTGTGGAGGGGGCGACGCAGTCCACGGGCGGGACCGGCTCGACGACGCTGACGAGCACGCGCCATCTGGGCGCGGTGGATCCGACGGGGGTGCTGAACACGGAGAATTTCTCGGCGGGCGGCATGACGGCGGGCACGTTCACGATTAACGGCATCCAGATCAGCGTGGATCCGACGACGGATTCGCTGGCGGACGTCATCGAGCGGATCAACAGTTCAGACGCTGGGGTGAGCGCGAGCTATGATGCGGAGGCGGACGGGATACGGGTGCTGTCGAAGACGCTGGGCAGCCGGACGATCTCGTTCGGGGCGGCGGGCGACACGAGCAATTTCCTGAGCATCACGAAGTTGTCGACGGCGGTGCAGACGGCGGGGAATGATGCGCAGTTCACAGTGAATGGCGGCCCGGTGCAGACGCGGAACACGAATGAGGTGGCGGATGCCATCAGCGGGGTGACGCTGCGGATTCTGAGCACGGGCACGAGCAATGTGACGGTCTCCTCGGACGACGACAAGATTGTGGAGGCCGTCAAGAATTTCATCACGGAATTCAACAACACGGTCAAGAAGATCGCGGAGTTGACGGGGACCGAAGGATCGCTGGCCGGGGACTCGGGGATGTCTTCGATCGACGGCTACCTCCGGCAGTTGGTCTTCTCGCAGGTGACGGGGGTGGATAATGATTACAACAGCCTGATGAGCATCGGGATCAGCACGGGGTCGGATTTCGACCCGAACACGACGCAGGAATTGGAGCTGGACGAGAATAAGCTGCGCGAGGCGCTGCGGGACAACCGGGGCGCGGTGGAGGCGCTGTTTTCGAACAGCGGCGCGACGGGCGTGGCGGACCTGATGTATGATTACGTGGACGGCGCGACGCGGATGAACGGATTTTTGAATGAGCGCGCCAAATCTAATGGTACAATTGACCTGCAGATTAAGTCGCTGAATGATCAGATCGCGCGGATTGAAGATCGCGTCAAGTTGCACGAGACCCGGTTGAAGCGGCAGTTCTCTTCGCTCGAACAGATGTCCTCGACGCTGAAGAGCCAGAGTTCCGCATTGTCGTCCCTCGGTTCATTCTAGGAGATTGGCGCATGTCAGCATCGACGGCGAAAGTAGGCACGTATACACAGGTGGACATCGAGACGGCGTCGCAAGGGAAGTTGATTGTGATGCTGTTCAATGGGGCGATCAAGCGGGCCGAGGAAGCGAAGCGGCAATTGGAGAAGGGGTCGACGGAGAGCGTGCATAACAACCTCATCCGGGCCCAGGACATCATCTCGGAGCTGCGGGGCGCGCTGAATATGCGGGCGGGGCAGATCGCGCAGAATCTGGACCGGATCTATGAGTATCTGCAGCATCTCCTGATCACGGCGAATATCAAGAAGAGCACGCTCCCGATCGATGAGTGTGTGGAGTTGATGACGCAGGTGCGGGATATGTGGCAGGAGGTGTTTGAGTCGCTGGCGCGGGAGGAGCAGGAGCGGCGGACGCCGCAGTACAATCCGCATGGGGCGGCACTGCTGAACTTGCAGGGGTAGGTCGGCCGCGTCCATTCATTGATTTTCGCACGGACATAAAGAACGCAGAGACGCTCTGCGTTCTTCGCGTTTTACGGGGCGAGGGAGACAGAGGTTTGACCACGGAGCACGGAGGGGGAAGAGGGGAAGGTCTCACGCGAGGGACTTTGCCGTGTTCCATGAGATGATGGGGGTTAAGGAATGCAGGAACGCAGGAACGCAGGAACGCAGGAACGCAGGAAGAGGGGCTTGAGTGAATTGAAGCACAGCTTCGAGAGTGAGTGCGTTCCCAAATGCAATTTGGGAACGAGTTTAAAGGCAGGAACGCAGGAAAGGGGACTTGAGTGAACCGAAGCGCAGCTTCCGCCCCGGTCTCGTTCCCAAATTGCATTTGGGAACGCACTTGTCCCGAAAAGCTCTGCTTTTCGCTCGTTACGGAATCTTCCGCCGGCGCCGGATTGGGAACGCACTTGTCCCTGCGCTGCAACCACCCTACGCCTGGCCTCGTTGAGGAAGATGCGCACGATGTGGGTCTGGCGTGGGGCCGCAGGAGGATTCACCGGGACGTCGCGAAGGGAAACGAAGGGAACAGGCCGCGGTAGTCCTTGAGCCGGGCGAAGTTTCACTCGTCGAGCGGCACGCCTTGGAGGTCGAGGTCGAGGTCCTTGTGTTCGCCGTCCGAGAGTGTCACGACCGCGGAGGCCCCGTTGGGGCTGTCCCATCCGGCGCGGGCGAAGAGGGTGTAGGTTCCCGGGGACAAATGGCTGAGGCGCCACGTGCCGCCTTCATCCGCGGGCGACGCGAGTGCAACCCAATCCTTGAGTCCGTCACCGGAGGGCAGGTTGCTGCCGGCATACGCACAGATCTGAATCTTCTCCGGGGCCGCACAATGGAGCAGGGCGCCGCTGATAGAGGCGGAGCCGGTGAAGTCAATGTCCAGGCGCAGGATCTGTCCGTCCGCCAGCGATGCCTTGCGTTGCGTGCGCAGTCCTGTTCGGTCCTCGCCATAGGCGCTCACATCCAGGGTTACGTTGCCGCTCGGGAGGAGGGGGGTCTCATACTCGCCCTGTTGATTTGCCTGGCACCGGATCTGTTCCTCGGCATCGGCGCGCCGAAACACGGCCCCGACGGTGGTTGACGCGGGGGGCTCTCCGTTAAGGGTGATTCTGCCTTCGATCCGGGCGCGTGCCGGGGCGAGATCGAAATCGACGCGGGTGATCTGTCCCTCGGCGATCTCGGCGGGCCGCGATATCATTCGCCAATCGGAGCCCAAATCCTCCGTCGCGGAGACGTAGACCTCGAGGGGCCCGGGCCGCAGATGGAGCGCCTGATAATGTCCTTCGGCATCCACGGGCACGAGCCGGTTGAAGAGGTCTCCCGCGTCGCTTCGATAGCCCACGTTTGAACCGGTCAGCGGTTTGCCGTCGAGGAAGACGGAGCCCTCGAGTGCGCCCCCGGCGGTGAGGACGATGTCGGTCCGGGTGCTGGCCTCCGGTCTCGGCGTCACTTCGATGGAACCGAGCGCGTAGCTCGGGTGCTCCGCATAGATGCGCACGGCGCGGGGCTCCAGCGTGTCGATGCGGAAGGCACCGTCCGCGTCGCTCTGGTAGCTCAGCTTGCTTTCCATCCCGAAGTCGTGATCCCGCAGCTTTCCGATATGGATCTTGGCGCCGGGCAAGGTCTCGCCCTCCGGGTTCAGCACGCGTCCTTCCACGACGCATGCCCGCGCCAGTCTGATAACGACGTTCGCGGCGCCACGCGCGGCTTCCGTCTCAAGGACCCGCTGTTGCGCCGCGAGAAAGCCGTGGGCGGAGACGCGAAGGGTTGCCGAACTTGCGTTCGCCCTGCACGAGAAGGCGCCGTCCGTCTCGTGACTGGAAGACGTGCCCAAGGCCTCGCACTCGACATAGAAACCCGGGATAGGCGACCCAGTGTCCGCCTCGAGCACCTTTCCCTCTATCTTCCATTCCTTGGGTTGTTCCGCAACGATCCTCGGCTCGTCCAACGTACGAGGCTTCGTGCCGTCCTCGTAACAGTGGATCGCGAGGTCCGTGATGGATTGCCCGGCGGCCAGATCGACGGTGGCGTTCGGCAGTTGAATGCCCCCACTGATGACCTTTGGGTTCTTGTCCAGATAGAGGCTGTAATGGCCTTCGGCCAGGCCGGTGAAGCGGAAGCTGCCATTCGGGAATACATGCACCCGATTTGAATACCAGCCATGCTCGCGGTTGGCGGACAAGATCCAGTCATAGACCCCGTAGCCTTTCCCTGAAGTGTCCACTACAGTGCCCGCAATGCTGCCCTCGGGCTTCATGACGAGGGCGACTCCCTCGAGACCTTTCGTATCCACGATGAGGGGGCCGAGGGTTGGCGAGGCGAGTCCAGGCGTCGCCGCCCACAGCATCAGGTCTCCCGTGACAGGTAATCCCTCAATGCGGAAGTGCCCTTGGGTATCGGCGCGAAGTTCTCCGCCCTGAGTGGCGCAAAAGTAATAGATGAAAGCGTCTGCGACCGGCCTGCCGGTTTCATCAACAGCTTGGCCGTCGACGTAGACGCGGGTGTCCACGGGGGTCAGGAGGATGTCCGGGACGGACTTGTCCTGCCCGGGGAGGGCTTCGATCTCACTCGAACGATCCTTCAATTCGATGTTGTAGCCTTGGGGGACTTCCGGAGTGATGCGGCAATAGCCGCCGATTCCGCGCACGCTGTATGCGCCCGACTCGTCCGTCACGACCGGGGTGCGCCGATGCGGAAAGCTTCGGCCCTCGGCGATTCTGAGCGTGACGTCCGGGATGCCCACGCCCGTCTTGGCATCCAGCACGCGGCCCTTGAGGTTCGCTCCGGGCACCGCCCCGAAGATTTCCTCCCTATCCTTGCCGTCCTCGATGCGGAACGCAGACTGGAGCGGGTGGAGCGCGAGGCTCTCGTGGTTCATCAGCATGCTGTACGGTCCGTTCCGCAGTCCCCTGAACTCAAACTGGCCTTGAGCGCCGGTTGTTGCGCGATAGAAATCCCGGGGGAAGTCGTCTGTCACGGCAAGGATCTCGACGCCCGGCAGGGGCGCCTTCGTCACGGGGTCGAGCAGGATGCCGCGCAGGGCGGCTCCGCGCTGCAGCACGAACCTGGACGATTTCCCCGCGCTGAGCAGTCCCGTGGTCAGGGTTTCATAGCCGGGCGACGCAACCCGGAATCGAAGCGAAGTGTCCTCCCAGGTGGGGAACTGGAACGTGCCGGAGGCATCCGTGGCGGCGCGGGTGATGGCGGCTTCCGGCCCGTGCACTTCTCCTTCGATCAGGCTGGGCACGGCCAGTCTGGCGAGTTTCATCACAAGGCTGGGCGTGGCCGCGATGCTGCACGGAGACAGCGTTGCGTTCGCCACGGGTTCGCCCTGCTCATTGACGACGAGCCCACTCGAGGTTTCGCTGAGCCGCATCGGCACTATCGCCCTGGAAAGCGTGGCCTTCTCCAGCGAGACGCTTTCGAGGGTGACGCCGAACAGGTTTCCTTGTCTCGCCCGCGCCACATAGTTCCCCCCGGGCAGCCGATCGAAGACGGCGCGGCCATCGACGCCGGTCCGTTTTCGCGCGCGGTTGCGCAAGGGATTCTTCTCCCAGGCGAGCGAGTCGAAACGGGCGAGTTCCACGCTGGCGCCTGCCGCGGGGGTCCCGTCTTCGAGGCACACTTCGCAAATCAGCATGGAGCGCCCGGTTTCCTCTTGTTCGGAGGGGGTTTCGCCGGCGTTGCCAGGAAGGTCCGGCAGGCCGAGCGCTGCCTCTTCGGAATCGGCGGGGGAGGAGGACTCGTGTGCATCTGGTTCCGTCACGGCCCGGGTGTGCGTTTTGGGCACAGCGTCGGGAGCTTCCGCGAAGTGGGGGTAGAGGAGAGCGCCGAGCAGGAGCAGCACGGACGCCAGGCCCGCCACGGCCAGTTTCGCGGTCAGTCCGGAGGTCGTTGCGGCCAGCGCGGCCGGAAGGGTCGCGGCGCCTGCGGGCGGCCCGAGCAGGGCCAGTTTCCCGCCATGAGTCAGGAGGGCCGCGGGGGCGGCCTCGGCAAGGTTTGCGCGCATCGTTTCCGTGAGGGCCATGGCTGCAATCAGGACGCCGCGCCGTTTCAGGGACTTGCGGACGCGATCGATGCCCTTTTCGATGCGATAGCCGACGGCCTGCCGCGAGAGGTTCATGTGCCGGGCAATGGCTTCGTGGGTCTGGTTTTCATAGAAGTGTGCCACGAGCGGGAGGCGGAACTTGTCCGGAAGAGCCGCGACGGCTTCGTCCAGGAACCCGCAGAGATCGTCCCAGGCGGGCGCTTGCGGCGCGCCGGCCGACTGGGCAAAGGCGCTTTCGCGGGCGGCGCGGCGCCTTTCGGAACGCAGGCGGGTCAGGCTGATGTTGACGGCGGTCTTGTGCAGCCAGGGACCGAGGTGGGGGGCGGTTTCGGGCTTTACGGAAGTCAGCGCTTCGAGGCATTGCTGCGCGGCGTCTTCGGCTTCGGTTTCATTGCCAAGAATCCGGCGGCAGGTGCCGAAGATCATGCCGGCATACTGCACAGCCAGCGCCTTGAAGGCCTCCGCGTCGCGGTGCTCCGACCACTTGCGCACGAGGATGAGATTCGATTCCGGCATGGCAGGTCCCTTTCGCGTTCGTCAATATAATGCCGCGTGTGGGAACACCGCCATGTTTTTCTTGCGGGCCGTGCGCGTCGCCCCTTATCCGCGGTTCAGAGGGTGTCCGCGTGTTCGAGTGCGGTGAGGCGTTGTGCTTCGGTCACGCGGTAGCGCCGGACGATTCCGGGCAAGAGCACGGCGAGCACCGTTGTGGTGATTCCGCCGGCCAGGAGGAAGGGATAATACAGTGCCCGGCCGGAACCTGAGAGCAAGAAGCCGAATCCCAGCATCAGGCTGACGATGCCGAGACCCAGGAAGGCGATGCCAGATGCGATGACGAAGGGCCGCCCTTTGCCTCGCGGCACGAGAAACCCCACAAGCCCGCCCCAGAGGCCGACCACGGATCCGAACAAGCCCCCGATGGCGCCCAGCACACCGCCCAGCGTATTTTCATCGCTCCACCACGTTCGGGGCCGCTCCACGAGCCGTACAGCGTCCAGATGCACGGTTCCCTGGCCTTCGCAGCGGACGCCCATGCGGACGGTCAGTGTTTTCTCCCCGGCGTCCAGGTAGAAGGGGATGCGGCATCGTCTCCAGCCCTGGGTGTTCAGGAAGGGCTGACTGAGTCCGCGCGAGAAGTACTCCTTGCCGTCGGGAAAGCAAACGATCATCTCCGGGTAGGCTTTGAGATTCGCGCCCTGTGTTCGCATTGTGGCTTCATACCACAGCACGCAGTTGCCGGGCACAGTAATCGCCGTTTCGAAGGGCCAGGCGGAGTCCGTGGAATCGCTCTTGTGTTCCAGGGAGACCGCGGCCAGGCCTTCGGCCTTCTCCGCGGTGTCCACGCCGATCGTCCATTGCGGCGGCTCGACCTGAATCTGAGTCACCAGGGGTTGCGCGTCGGCCGGGAACATGGCCAGCACTTTCTCCGCGGCGCCGGCCGGCCATGCCAGGAGCAGTCCGCCAATGAGGATTGCCAAGTTACGCATCACGGGTTTCTCCCTTCGTTTCCTGCTCGCGCAGGGACTCGCGGTGTGCCGCGAGCAGTTTTCGCGCCATGCCCTGTTCCATGCGTCCCTCGGCAACGAGGATGCGGAGTTGGCGATGGAAGGCGTCCGTAGCGCCGGGCTGGTCGGCGGCTTCCACTTTTGCAATGAGTCGGTCCAGACGGGTTCGGACGGTTGGGTAAGAAATGCCGTACTCTTCCGCGAGCGCCTTCAGCGAGCCGCTTGCGAGCAGAAATCGCTTGAGGAACTGCCAATCTTCCGGCTCGAGGGCGGTGATCCACGCTGGCGTTTGTTCTTCCACGGCGTCCTTTCGTGTGCTGAATAATATGAAGCACGATCTAAATATAATTCAAATCTGCCCAAAAGTCAAGATTATTAAAATTAACATCAACAAAATTAAAAGAAAGGTGATCCCCGGCCGTGCGGAAGGATAACCTTGGGAATCCCGCGCGGAACGCAGGTGTATCCCGGCCGGGCCGGGATGTTAGACTGGGAGGTGCGGGGAAGCACATGTGGGCGCCCCGCGCAAGGGCTTTTACGCGATGCAGGTGAAGCGATGCCGGGGCCGCATTTCTTATCTCGAACCGAACTATTGATTGGCAAGGAGTCCCTGGGACTCCTCCGCAGGAAGAAGGTGGCCGTGCTCGGCATTGGCGGGGTCGGCAGCTACTCCGTGGAGGCGTTGGCCCGATGCGGGGTGGGGCAGTTGCTGCTGGTGGACCACGATGCGGTGTGCCTGACGAATATCAACCGGCAGATCCATGCGACAGTGAACACGATTGGCCGGCACAAGGTGGAGGTGATGAAGGAGCGGGTGGCTGAAATTGACCGCCGGATCGTGGTGGATGCGCGGCATTTTTGCGTGACGCGCGACAACGTGCCGGAGTTGCTGGACGGGAGCATTGACTACGTGATCGATGCGCTGGACACGATTTCAGCGAAGGTCGCGATTGCCGAGTTCTGTTTCAACAACCAGATTCGGGTCATCAGTTGCATGGGGGCGGGCAACAAGCTCGATCCGACGAAGTTCCTTGTCACGGACCTGTACAAGACGCGGATGTGCCCGTTGGCCAAGGTGATGCGGCATGAATTGCGGAAGCGGAACGTGATCCGCCTCAAGGTGGTCTGTTCCGAGGAGGTACCTGCGAAGCGCCACGACGCGGAGCCGTCGGACATCGAGAACGGGAGCGGCTGCCAAGGGGATTCGGCCGGGAGACGCGGCGGCAAGCGGCAGGTTCCGGGGAGCATTTCATTTGTTCCGCCCGTGGCCGGATTCATCCTGGCGGGAGAGGTGATCAAGGAACTCATCGGGATTTCCTGACACGGGCGCCCATGAAGCGCGCGGTTCGCGCCTTGCGCCGGGTTTGGATATACTTGACGCATGATGAGTACATCAATCTGCTGCAGAATCGTTCAGGCGTTCCTCGGGGTGATCAGTGTGTTGTGCGGTTGCGCGCTGGCGCAGACGGGCTCGCCCGGGCCGGCCCTGGCCGCGCTGTTGCCGCAGGAGGCCGAAGGTTGGAGGGCGACGGGAGCCGACGGGCTTTACGATGCGGACAGCCTGTTCACGTACATTGACGGCGCGGCGGAGATTTACCGGTCCTTCCATGTGAAGCGGGTGGCCGCGCGCAAGTACGCGAAGGCCGGCGCGCCGGACATCAATGCCGATCTCTATGACATGGGGGACTCCAAGGACGCGTATGGCGTGTATCATCACGAGCGGCGGCCAGGGGCTGGGGCGGGACTTGGCCAGGAATCGGAGTTGCTCGAGAATTCGGTGGCGTTCTGGAAGGGCCGTTACTTCGTTTCGGTGATGGCCATGGACAGCACGCCGGAATCGCGCCAGGGCGTGATTGAAGTTGCCCGGCGCATCGACGCGGCCATCGTATCCAAGGGTGCCATTCCGGGTCTTATCGAGCGTCTGCCGCAGAAAGATCTGATGAAGACCGAGACGTTCTATTTCCATGACAGCCTTTGCCTGGGGATACATTATCCTTTGGGCGAGGGGAATCCGTTTGAATTGCGCGGAGACACGGAAGGCGTGGTGGCGAAGTATGCCGCTGCGGGGGCGGCGCCGCAGGAAACGCCGACGGTTTTGCTGTGGGTGCGCTATCCGACGGCCGAGCGGGCCCAACAGGCCGGGCAGAGTGTGCTGAAATCCTGCGTTGCGGAAGCGGACGGCAAGGGCACGGGCAAGACGGAGAACGGCCGTTTCGCCGCGGTTCGGACAGCCGGGCGCGAGGTGATCAGCATATTTGACGCACCTTCGAGGGAGGCGGCGGAAGAGTTGTTGTTGCGTGTTCCGGGTGCGCGTACGGATGCCGGGGGACAGCCCTCGTCCTGCAAGTGAGGGTTCGGCATCGGTCCGGGCAGAGAGACTCAGGTGAGTTCCTGTTCACGGAGGGGGAAATTGCGGTAGGCGATCTGTCCCAGACCGCGTTGTTGGGCGAGGGCCATGGTCTTGCCTTTGGACGGGTCCTGGCCGAGGAGTTCCGCGCCGAAGGCCTCGAGCCCGACGATATCCGTGCCGGCGGCCACGACACCGGTGAGTTTAGTATCGCTCAAAGCCATGCCCAGCGGCCCGTTCTTGAGCAGGGTGCGCACCGCATCGAGGACCGTGATGCGGGGCTTCATGAAGGCGGCGATATCCGTGAGGCAGGTGGGCATGTCAGAGTGCCATTCGGAGCGTGGCCCGTCCACGACGCCCATGTAATTCTTGAAACAGAGCGACACGTTGGTCATGGCATGCCGCTTTGCGATCGGCGCGTTGATCATGACATCGGATTCAATCATGTCCTGCGACACGAGCCATTCGCGAATGCGCTCTCCCCCAACCTTCATCAACTTGAAACGGGCCGGTTCGAGGTAGACGATCTCGCCGCCCACGGCTTTGACGGGGCCTTCGATGCCGCTGGCGGGGTAGGCCTTTTGTGAGCCGTAGCAGGAGTTGTCCCCGACGCGCACTTTTTTTGCGCCGGCGTCGAAACAGAGGCGGACGAGTGTGGCGATGACATCGGGATTGGAGTTCGCGCCGAATTTGGGGCCGCGGTCGAATCCGATATTCGGCTTGATCCAGACGACGTCGCCCCGCTTGACGAAGCGTGTCATGCCCCCCAGGTTTACGAGGGCCTGCTCGGTGAGCCGAACCGCCATGCGGCCGATCTCTTCCTCGGGGGGCTCCGTGGGGAGTTTCCAGCGCGCAATGCTCAACTGGGCAGGCTTTTCGGATTCCTGCGCGGGTAGCCTGGGCGAGATGGACAAGAGGCCTGCCGTGGCGGCCGCCGTTTGCGTCAGGAACTGCCTTCGGGTCGGTTGATACATGGGGAGGGTGTCTCCGAGATCTGGCTAATGCTCGTGCGTGTGCGTGCCGCCAATCGAAGGGAATGGATCAGGCGTCCAGGCGCCACGGGCTTCGCATCGGCCGGGATAGCATCGAGTTTGCAGTGTCGTCATCTTGAAACCGTTCGTGATTGGGGTCCCATCGCAGTTTTCGTCCAAGCAACATCGCGATATTCCCGATGTGGGCCAGGGTGATGCTGCGATGACCCACCTCGACGGGGGCGTATGTCTGACGGCGGGTCTTAACGGAATTGAGAAAATCCCGATGTTCTCCCTGAAGACAGAACCTCAGGGGCTGGCTGTCCGCGCTGATCGAGGCATTGAGGACACGGGGGGAACTGGCCGTCACCTTGACGGAGTCGGCGGCGACCCAACCGTCCGAGCCCTCGAAGCGGATGGTGATCTTATCGCCGCTCGTGCAGATGAGTTTGACGCCATTGGCGTACTCGTAGGTAAGATTCCAGTCGATTGCCGTGTTGAAGAGGCCCTTCTCGGGGAAGACGCCTTGACCTTCTACGCTCACCGGGCCCGTGTGTTCCGTGTTGTTGCCCCACTGGGCGACATCGAGCATGTGAGCACCGAAATCCGTGAGATTTCCGCCGCAGTAATCGCGAATAAACCGGAAGCTGCTGTGACAGCGGCGGCTGGTGTACGGGGCCTCCGGGGCCTGGCCGAGCCACATGTCATAATCCAGGACGGCAGGCACCGGTTCGGGAATGCACTCGGCGTTGAATTGATTCGACCCGGGCAATCCGAAGCCGCGAAATAGTTCGACGCGGATGCTTTGCAGTTTGCCGATGCAACCGTTTCGAACCAACTGACAGGCGCGAATGAAGCCCTGCTGCGAGCGGTTTTCGCTGCCCGTAATGGAGATGCGGCCGTATTCCCGCACGGTATCCGCGAGCACGCGCCCCTCGTGAACCGTAAGCGACAAGGGCTTTTCGACGAAGATGTCCTTTCCCGCCCGGGCTGCGGCTATGGCAGGCAACACATGCCAATGGTCCGGTGTCGAGATCACGACGGCGTCCACGTCATCGCGGGCGATGACCTCACGCCAGTCTCCCGTGGTGAAGCAGCCTTCGAACGCTTTGACGCCCTCTTCTTTCGGCAGAAGGGTTTGCAGCGCCAGGCGGGCATCCCGGAGGCGGTCGGAGTCCACGTCGCAAAGTGCGGTCACCTGGGCATCCGGCCAGGCGAGAAAATCGGTGAGATTCACCGTCTTGCCGTGATCGCCCAAGCCGATGAAACCCAACGCAATGCGGTTACTTGGGGCCACGATTCCGTTTGCACCCCAAGCCGAGGCCGGAATAAGGGCCGGAAAGAGCGATGCCCCGCTTATCGCGGCCGCTCGTTTCAGGAAAGTGCGACGGGTCACGGAAGATTTCGGAGCCACGCGGGACCTACCTCCGTGTACGGCTTCATGTTAGCACATGACCGGGGCTTTGCCAAAGATGAGGGCCGGTCAG
>CAILVY010000028.1 GCA_903837785.1 Candidatus Hydrogenedentota bacterium | reverse complement strand
GGCGACGAATCCAATCATCACCGAAGAGGAGGACCTCTCCAAGGCGGGCCTCTTCAAGGGACACTGGACGCGAGTATGGTTCAGTCGGAGCATTCCCCAGAATCAGAAGCGCCTCTGGGAGGTGGAAATCGAGACGACCGGCGCTCAGGACGGCGTTCTGCAGATTCTTCTGATCGTATCAAACAACAACAGCAATCTGCGGACGGTTGAGACGCTTGACATGCACGGCGGCACCCCCGGAAGCAAATCGAAGAAGTTGACCATAAGGCCTATGTTCTATGACACTAGTAGCGGGACGTGGTCCCCGTCCGCAAGCGGGACACAGACGGTGAACCTCAACATATACGCCGTCTGGAAACCCACCCACGCCGATGCGACCGTGGAAGGGACGATTACCTTGAACGAGGTGACCTACTCGACTCCGTGAGACTAACGCTCTGTCCAAGGCCTGATGTCCCGAATAAGGGCGGGCAGGGCGCGTGCAGGCATTGCGGGACCTCTCCGGCCCCTTTGCGGAGAGGTCCTGCGCGGCTTCGCCGGGAAATGCATCACACAGTGTGCCGGTTATGTGAACAGCCGGACAAGAGACGCCTGGCAGCGTCGCCGGCAATCCAAAAGGCAATGGCGGACGCCCGCGTAGCGGGCTTGGTTCGACCCGACCGAAATCCGCGCCTTCTATTCAGGATATTGACGTGAAACAATCGCATGTACCGAAACGCGAAGGACAGGCGGGAGGCGCCGACTGGTTTCGCGAGGCACGGCTGGGCATGTTCATTCACTGGGGAATCTACTCCGTCCTCGGCCAAGGCGAACAACCGCTCCTTCGCGAATTTCTGAATCCCGCCGAATACCGCACGCTGGCCGACCGGTTCCACGCCGAGCGCTATGATCCCGATGAGTGGGCGGCCACGGCCAGGGCGGCGGGGATGAAGTACATGGTCCTCACGGCGAAGCACCATGACGGCTATTGCCTTTGGGACACCGCCACAACCGACTACAATTCCGTGAAGACAGGCCCGAGGCGCGATCTGCTGGCAGAATACGTCGCCGCATGTCGCAAAGCCGGGCTTCGCGTGGGCATCTATTTCTCGCTGCCGGACTGGAGCATTCCGGCATTCTTCTCCGGCCCGGAGAAGGATCCTGGGGGATTCCGCGACTTCATCAGGAGGGGTCGCCAACAGATACTGGAGCTTGTCTCGAACTATGGCAAGGTGGACCTGCTTTGGTTCGACGGAGCGAAGTATCCCACCGCGGCCCACTGGCGCTCGACGGACCTCGTCAGGCGCATCCGCGAGCGCCAACCGGACATCCTCATCAACAATCGTCTGCCGAAGCCCAGGCGCGGCGGCGACTGGGGCTATGAGACTCCCGAGCAACGCATCGGCGCATTGAAGAACCCCTTCGGCTTTGCGACAGAGGGCCCCTGGGAATCCTGCATAACATCCACGCGCAAATTCTGGGGCTATCATGTGTGCCATGAAGACCCCGCCATGTGGCTCAGTGAGCGCGAGCTTCTGACGCTGTTCGTGACCTGCATCGCACGGGGAGGCAACCTGCTTTGGAACGTCGGGCCCTACGCCAGCGGCGCGTTGCCGCAGCGCTTCAAGACGCGTACGCGCCGGTTGGGAGAGTGGATCACGAAAAACCGCGCGGCGATCCACGGCACGCAGCCGGCCTATTTCGAGTTTGCCTATGGCGGTGTGCAAACGCAGAAAGATAACCGGCTTTACCTCTTGTTTCTCTATTGGCCCGGAGAGGAGTTCAGCCTGCGCGGCTTTAATGAAAAGCTGGTTTCGGCCCGCTATGTGGATGGCGGGCGGAAGGTTCGCACCGTGCAGGAACCGCACCGGATTCTCCTCACAGGCATGCCGCGCAAGGCGCCCGACATATGCACCGTTATCGAGTTGACCTTCGACGGCCCGCCCACCGCCCACCCGTGGGCGCAGTGCCGCGGGCAAGCGGCGCCCATGCCGCCGTTAAGGGAATGGATGGACCGGAGCCATCCTGGAGAGAGCCGCGATAGACAGAACTCGAACCTGTAGATATGTGAAGAGACATCCTGATGCCAACGAAACGCCCCAACATCCTCCTGATCGTCACCGACCAGCACCAGCGAAACATGCTCGGCTGCTACGGGCATCCCATCGTACGCACTCCCGCGCTGGACCGGCTGGCCAGCGAGGGAATGCGGTTCACGAACGCCACCGTGGCGCAACCGGTATGCACTCCCGCCCGCGCCTCATTGCTCACCGGAATCTGGGGGCACACACACGGCGCGGTCAGGAACAACCACGCGCCCGATCCGGCGCTTCCGACGCTGGCGGAAATTTTGCGGCCCCATGGCTACCGGTGCGGCTATATCGGCAAGTGGCACCTCGGCGACGAAACGACGCCCCAGCGCGGCTTCGAAGAGTTCTGGCGCGCCACGGAGGACCAGCACGCGGGCAAAGATTCGAGGGAACGGGGTGTTTACAGCGCGTATGACCGATTTCTCCGACGTCACGGTCGCGCGCCTCGAAGCCAGGACCCCCACGGATTCTTCACCCAGCGCGAAGCATGCGATCTGCCCGAGGAACTGTGCAAGCCCGCCTTCATGGCGGGCCAGGCGGAGGAGTTCTTCCACAAGCAAGATGGCCGGCCGTTCTTTCTGACGATGAGCTTCTTGGAACCGCACCCCCCGTATTTCGGCCCCTTCGATTCCATGTACGCGCCCGACGACGTGGAACTGCCGCCTAACTATGATGTGACCGAGTCGGAGATCAACGGTTGGTCCCGGAGAACGGAGCGGTTTCGCCGCTTCTACCACCAGATCGGCCACAATCTCAATACGTCCGACGAGCGCG
>CAILVY010000027.1 GCA_903837785.1 Candidatus Hydrogenedentota bacterium | reverse complement strand
TGTTGCCCGCCGCGCGGGCGCTGCCGTTGATCGCGATTGCTTTCATGAATTCTCCCTGTCTGAACATCGTTGCGGCCCGGCCCATACCTCGCGCCGGCCCCTCCGTTCACCACTATACTTCCCGCCCGAAAGTGAGTACAATCTCTCCAGGGAACGGGCGCGGCGGATCGCCCAGGGGAGGCCGTCTATGGATCAGGTGCATGAACTCCAGCGTATCGTCAACCTGCCGTTGTTCAGTCATCTTGCCGAGGCGAACCGTCAGCGCATCGCGCTGCTCTTTCAGGAGGTCGGCGAACGCATCGAAGCCGCCGACGGCGAGGCCCTGCTCCGGCAGGGCGGCGTGGGCGCCGACGCGGGCTTTATCCTGCTTCGCGGAAAGGTTCAGGTTCTCCCGGAAGATGGCGCGCCGCTGGCCGTCGACGCGCCCGCGCTCCTGGGCGAGATGTCCCAGGTGAACCGCGTGGCGCAACGCACGGCAACCGTCCTGTGCCAGGGCGAGGTCGATGTGCTCAAGTTCTCTTGGCAGACGCTGCTGGGCCGCTCGCGCGAAACCTTGCCCGAAACGGACCGCCTTGCCTTGATCGAGAGCATCGAGCGCCAGGTGCTCGAACGTCTCCACGAAGAGAGCCTTATCGACCTCCCCATGCTTCGGGGATTGTCCAACGAACTCCGCATCCGGATTTGCCTCTTCCTCCAGTGGGAAACACATCCCCTCGAAATCGCCGACGGCGATCGCCTCTTCGAAGTGGACGGGCTCTGCGGTGACATGGGCTACCTGCTGGACGGGGGCGAGATTGAGCTCCTGCGCCCCCACACGCCCGGACGGCGCATTGCCGCCCCGAATGTCATCGGCATCATGCCCCGTTTCCAGCCGGATTTGCGTTGGACTGCCACCGCCTATGCCCGGGGCAACGTGGAAGTGCGGAAGTTTTCCTGGCTCTCCTTCCTGCGCCTCCTGCAGCAGCGCCTCGCGCAGGACGAACTGCTCCAATTTAATCGCGCGCTCAGCGAGAATGCGCGCGACCACTTCATCCATTAGGCCGGCCGGAACAGGTTCGAACGGGGCGTCGCTCTTTGCTCAATGTGCCGAGGATTCAAGCCCCTTCTCGAGGAACATCCTCAGTGACGTCCGATGCATCGAAACCCGATCCTTCATCGGAAGACGCTTGGGCGTTTCCACTGTGAACGCATGTTCCGCGTATCCGTACCCCATGTAATTGCCGAAGCTGAACAGCCGCGCTATCCGGGCACACGTGAGCGTCCATCGCGGCGCAAGGATCAGGCCATCGTGCGTCTTCAGGATCAGAAACCACGTGTTCTGCTCAATCGGAAATCCCTGCCCCCGCTCCGCCGCAATAATCGAACGCGCGAATGCCTGATCGGGGTCGGAATACTGAAAGAGAAAGAATCCATCGGCATACCGGGACTCGTGGAAATCGGCCCCGAGATCATAGTGCGTTGAACCGATGAAGTCCCGGATCAGCCGGCCCTCCTGTGTCTTGAACGCCACAAAATCGCGGTTGATGTCCAGTCCGTCCCCGTTGCCCCGCCGATTGTGTGCCCAGCCCCAGGGGTTGACCACCGGCACGATGTCCAGAACCGCCTCCGGATCCCCGGCTTCGCCCCTGCCCAGTTCCTCCACGAACTGAAGCAGCATTTCCGGACCGGCCGGTTCATTGCCGTGCGTGCCGCCCACGAGCAGGAGATGCCGCTTGGGCGTTCCGGGTGGTTTGCACGTCACCGCCCAGATCGGGCTTTCCCACGTGCCATAGCGGGCCTTGCCCAGTTCCCGAAGCGAGAGCCGCGCCGACCCAGCCACCGCCGCCTTCAGGCGTTCTTCCACCTTCCCGAGGTCCCGTATTACTTTCCCGGGCGGCGCCGGCGCGGGCCTCGTCAGCCAGTACCCCATCGCGGCCGCTCCGACCAGGAACAGCACCGCACCCACGGCCAAGCGTTTCTTCATGCACACACTCCCCGACTTGGACCCCCATCATACCCCAGATGCCTGAGAAACCTTCCACTCCGTCCTCTTGTCCCTTCTCGCCGACACTCGAACTGCCCGGACTTTGAAAACACCCCCCGAAATTCGTATCGTCTTAGCGCGTCATCGGGGAGGCTGTTGCCAATGAATCTGTTGCATTTCTTTCGGACGGGCCCCGACAAGCCCCTCTTGCCGGACCGGGACCAGATCCGCCGCATCTATGAGCGCAAACGCATCGAAGTGTTTGCGTCCATCGTCATTGGCTACACGTTCTTTTATGTCTGCCGCCTCAGCTTCTCCGCCGTCAAGAAGCCCATGCTCGATGCCGGGATTCTCAACGCCGATCAAATGGGCAAGATCGGCTCTGCCCTCTTCTTCTCTTATGCCATTGGCAAGCTCATCAACGGATTCCTTTGCGACCGGACCCATGTGGGGCGCTTCATCGCCAGTGGCCTGCTCGCCTCCGCCGTAACGATCCTCTTCTTCGGCGCGAACGGCCTCGTCGGCGTTCCGCTCATCTGGCTCTTCACGCTGCTCTGGGGCCTGAACGGCTGGTTCCAGTCCATGGGCTCCGCCCCCTGCGGCGCGGCCTTGTCCTACTGGTACAGCAACAACGAGCGCGGCACGTGGTACGGCCTCTGGAGCGCCTCGCACAGCCTTGGCGGCGCCTTCAACTATGTGGTCACTGCCACCATCGCCTTCTACTTCGGCTGGCGCTGGGGATTCTGGAGCGCGGGACTCTGGTCCTTGGCCGTGGCCCTCATCCTGTACAAGACCCTGGCGGACCGGCCCCAGACCCTTGGCCTGCCTCCCGTGGCCGACTATCGCAACGACCACGGCGAGGCTCCGGCCAAGCATACCTCCGTCGGCCGCGCGCAACTCGAAGTGGTCAAGAACCCGTACGTGTGGATACTCGGCTTCTCCTGCGTCGCCATGTACATCGCCCGCTACGGCATCGACAGTTGGGGCATGCTCTTCCTCCAGGAATCCAAGGGCTACGACCTGATTGGCGCCGGTTTCATCCTCTCCACGGCCAAGCTTGTCGAGACGTGCGGCTCCGTCTTCTCCGGCATCATCTCGGATCGCTTCTTCGGCGCGCGCCGCAATGTGGCCACGCTCATGTACGGCTTGTTCCAGACCGCCGGCCTGCTGGTCCTGTTCCTGTCCCCCTCCACTCAATTGGGAAGCATTGACCTCGCACTGAAAGACAGCCTCCGTCCTGGCGTGATCGATTCCGCCGCGCTTCAGGCCATCACCCGGCAGGGCATCTCAATCCCGCAAGACTGCGTCGTCGCGGGCACCAGCAAGAATGGCGACGGGGCCTGGACTGTGACACCGCCCGGCTGGTTCGGCCGCTGGACGGGCTACCGCATCGTCGAAAGCAGCACGGAGTTGATTGTCGGACAGAAGTACAATCTTGTGCATTTCCTCGGCCTCTTCATGTTTGGGTTTGGCCTTGGCGGCATGCTCGTCTTCCTCGGAGGGCTTATCGCGATCGATATCTGCCCCAAACGCGCCGCCGGCGCCGCCATGGGCTTTGTCGGCATGTTCTCGTATCTCGGCGCGGCCGTCCAGGACCGTGTGAGCGGCGCCCTGCTCGAAGCCGGAAAGATGACTCTGCACGGACAAGCGACCCACAACTTCTCCGCCGCCTTCCTCTTCTGGCTCGTGGCGTCCGTGATGTCAGTACTGCTCTCTTCCCTCTTGTGGAAGGTCAAAGCGAAGGACTAGGAACATGACACAGTACGATCTCCTCATTCTCGGCCATGTCTCGAAAGACGTCAACATCAGCCCCGGCCAGACCGAATATTCCGTTGGCGGCGCCGTCGTCTACTCCTCTGTCGCCGCGCGCCGCATCGGCGCCAATATCGGCGCCATCACGAAGCTCAGCAACAAGGACCTGATCGCACTCGATGTCTTCGGGACCTTCGATGTGCCCATCGTCTACCGGCCCTCGCAGAAAACCACCTCGATCCGAAACACTTACCACAGTGAGGACCGCGAGCGCCGGACTTGCGAGGCACTCTCCATCGCGGATCCGTTCACGCTCGAAGACATCCCGGATGGAACCACCGCGGCGCTGTACTATCTCGGCGGCCTCATCAAGGGAGAGTTTCCGGAAGCGTTCATCCGCGCCCTGGCGCAACGCGGACAGATCGCGATCGACGTCCAGGGCGTGATTCGCGTCTCGGACAACGGGCCGATGTCCTTCAAGGACTGGCCGGAAAAGCAGGACATCCTCCCGCTCGTC
>CAILVY010000026.1 GCA_903837785.1 Candidatus Hydrogenedentota bacterium | reverse complement strand
TCGCTTTGTAGTGTTTCACGTGCCGCCCTACGCACTGAGCGGCTTTGCCGACTCCGAGGAGGGCCGGGGCTTCAAGCGCAACTTCTCGTCCCTCAAGAAGCTCTTGGCCACGCACCACGTCGAGAATGTCTTCATGGGGCATGTTCACGGCTTTTCCACGACAGTCGTGGACGGGGTGCGATTCACGATCTCCGGCGGGGGCGGCGCCCCGATTGAAAGCCGCCTGCCTGCGGAAGGCGCGCTCCACAACTATCTCGTGGTGCACGTCAAGCCCGCGGGCGTGAGCATGGAAGTGGTCCGCCTCAAGGGGGACAAGTGGGAACGGCAGGCCGTGCAGTAATCTCTGCCGGGCGGTGATTGAACCCGTCGCGCGCTGGCTATTCCATGCTATGATAGGGTGGGCCTTAGAGAGGTGAGCCTGTCATGCTGTTCTCGGAACGCTACGCGCGGATGTGGACGATGGACTCTTCGGTTCGCGAGGAAGCTCCGGGGCTTTCCGAGCATGCGCTCCAATGCATCTGGCACGAACAGGCCTTCTCCAGCCACGCCCTGGCCACCCACGAAGGCGCGCCGCTCCGCATCCTTTCGCCGGGGTGGTGGAATCACCAGGAAGGTCCCGACTTCAAGGGCGCCCAGATCGAATTCAACGGCCGAACGCGGACGGGGGACGTCGAGGTACATCTCGAACACGCGGGCTGGCAGGCCCATGGGCACCACCGCGACCCGCGCTATGAAAACGTCATTCTGCACGTCGTCCTCGAAGCAGAGGCGCCGGCAAGCACCCCGATGACCTCGAAGGGGCGTCCGGTGGCCGCGTTGCTCCTTCGCCGCTATATCGACGGCAATGGCCCGGAAGGCTGGGAGTCCTTCCTGGCGGAATCGCGCAAGCGCGATCGGGGGCACGCTCCGGGCCAATGCAGCACTTTCGCCGAGCATGGAAGCGCGGAGGCCATCCGCTCGACAATTCAACTCGCCGGGGAATGGCGGGTATTGAACAAGTCGCGCACGATACGCGATCGCATGGAGCAGGCGGGCGCGGACCAGGCGATCTATGAGGAATTCATGTACGCCTGTGGTTTCAGCCCGTTCAAGCATCACTTTCGCGCGATTGCCCGTCATCTCCCGTACGAGCGGGTCCGTCAGTTGGCGCTGCTGGACCCCCTGCTGCTCGAAGCGGCGTTGCTGCAAATTGGCGGACTGCTGCCAGCAACCCTTGACGGGCCACCGGCAGGCACGCATTACGCGCGGCTGCGCACGCTCCGTGAGCACCAGTTGGAGGGGCTGAAGAGCCTGCCCCTGGCCTGGCAGCGCCTCGGCGTGCGCCCAATCAACCTCCCCGAACGGCGACTGGCCGGCGCGGCCCTGTTCCTGGCCCATACGGCCCCGCAGGGGCTCACGGCCACACTGGAGCAGCTCTGGCGGGAATCCATCGCGCCCCAGGCGCGCCGGAGGCAATTTGAACGCCTCTTCCCGAAGGCGCTGGGGTTCTGGGCGGATCATTGCACCTGGACCGGCAAGAGAATGCCCCGTCCGAGCGCCCCGATAGGCGCCGCGCGCATCCGTTCGATTATCGGCAACGTCTTTGTGCCGGCCGCGTTGGCCCTGGCCCGTCGTGATCGCGACCGCGCGCGGGAAGAATGCATCTTCGCGTTTTTCGTGGCGCTGCCGCCCGAGCAGGAAAACCGCATCACGCGGACGATGCTGCCGCGCCTTTTCGGGCACGCGGCCGCGCCGAAGGCGACGTTCCAGCTTCAGCAGGGGCTGCTCCAGGTGCATCAGGACTGGTGCGAGCCGAACCCCTCGTGCCGCAATTGCTCGCTCCTCCGCTACCTCGATAGTTTTCCCGCCGTTTCCGCTTGAATTTCCCGCGGGAACATGCTTGAATTGCGCCCGCAATTCCCGGGACAGCGTCTCACGGGATGGGAGAAGTTCATGCCTCTGAACGTCGCAATCGTCGGCATGGGCGGCATCGGCAACGTGCATGCCCGCTGTTATCAGAAAGAGCCCCAGGCGAAGATCGTCGCGGTCTGCGACATCCTCAAGGAACGCGCGGACGCCGCCGCCGAAGCCTATGGCGCCCCCGCGTTCTACAGCGTCGAGGACCTGCTTCGGTCGGGCATCCCGATGGACTGTGCGAGCATGTGCACGGCGGGGAAGGAGAACGGCGGCGACCACTACGTGCCGACGATGGAACTGCTGGAGGCGGGGATCCCCGTGCTGGGCGAGAAGCCGATCTCGAACGAGGTGCCCAAAGCCAAGGAGATGGCCGCGCTGGCCCGAAAGAAAAACCTGCGCTACGGCATCGACCTCAACCACCGCTTTACGCCGGCCGCGCGCCGGGCCAAGCAGTGGATCGCGGAGGGCCGGCTCGGGCGCCTGCACATCATCAACATGACGATGTGGATCGACAATCCCAACGAAACCGCGCCGCACTTCCACGTCCGGGCGCTGCATCCGCACTCCATCGACGTCATGCGCTACTTCTGCGGCGACGTCACGAGCGTGCAGGCCTTCTTCCTCCATGGCGAGACCCGGGAAGGCAAGGTGCGCAACTGCTGGTCCAATCTACAGGCCAACATGCAATTCGCCAACGGCGTGGTCGGCCATCTGACCGGAAGCTACGACGCGGGTGGCGGCTTCGGCCTCGAACGCTGCGAAGTCACGGGAAGCCTAGGCCGTTTTGTCATCGAGGAGGCCTGCGAAGAACTCTGGTTCACCTCGCGCAACGGCACGGAGAAAGAGCACTATCATCATCTCGGCGGGATGACGAATTTCAGCGAGACGTTCCAGGACCGGATCCATGTTTGGGTCGAGCAGAATCTTGCGAACGTGCCGCCGGAGCAGATTGACGGCTCCGCGCTCGAAGCCATGCGCGCCCAGTGCATCATCGAAGCCTGCATCGAATCCTGGGAAAAGAAGTGTGTCGTCGACGTGGACTACGATTGAGGGTGCGGCGATGATCACGCTCGGCGTCAACACAGTCCTCTTCGGCGGCTTCGACCTGCGGAGCGCCCTCGAACATATCAAGTGGGCGGGTTACGACGCGGCGGAAATTGCCGCCATCCAGGGCATGTGCGAGCATCTCTGCCTCGACACGTGGAAACGGGACGCGGCGGACCTCAAGGCGCTCGTCGAGGATCTTCAACTGCCGCTGACGGCGATGGAAGAGGCCGCGCTGGACGAAGAGCGTCTCCTGCGGGCGTTTGAGGCCGGCGCGGAGATCGGCATACCGGTGGTCAATGTGGGTCCGGGCGGACAGATGAACAACGAGGACGACCTCAAGCGCAGCATCGACCTGCTCGCCAGGATGTCGGCGCAGGCGGAATCCTTCGGCGTTACGCTGTGCGTGAAGGCGCACGTCGGCGCGGCCATCTGGAACACGCCGACGACGCTGGCGGCCATGGCCCAGATCACGTCGCCCGCATTCGGCATCGACATGGACCCAAGCCACATCCACCGCGCGGGCGAGGTGCCGAAGGAGGCGCTGAAGCAGGTGATCTCGCGCGTGAGGCATGTGCATATCCGCGACTGTGCGGGGCCGGGCCCGAGTCCCGGCACACCCGAACTGCAGGCCTGCGGCCGCGGCGAAATCGACTTGATGGGCTACTGCCGCGTGATGACGGACGCGGGCTACGAGGGCCCGGTGAACCTGGAGGTCATCGGCGCCGCGGAGTACCCCCTCAGCCGCTGCGCCATCATCGCGGCGGAAAGTTACGGCTATTTGAACGCCTGCCTCAGAACCTGCGGCGGGCGCTGATCAGCGAAAGGACATCCACGGATTACACAGGTTACACGGAGGGAAGTGTGCGGGTGCTTCCATAATTCATTCCCCTCTCCCTTCCATTCGTAACATGAGGAATCTTCTCTTCCGTGTAATCTGTGTAATCCGTGGGTCCAATGAAAGGGAGTGGCATGGCAAAACGGCATCCGAACATCCTGGTCTTCGCGATTGACAGCATTCGCCGCGATCACATGAGCTGCTACGGCTATCCCCGGCTCACGACACCCTATTTCGACCGCCTGGCGGCCGGGGGCACGCTCGTCGAGAACGCCTTCAGCGCCTGCATCCCGACGACCCCCGCCTATTCGAGCATGCTCACGGGGCGGGATGTCATCAATCATCAGATGGTTTCGCTCGGGCCCAAGGGGCCGCTCGATCCCAAACACCCGACGCTCCCGGAGATCCTCCGGCGCGCGGGATACAAGAGCACCGTCGTCGGCTTCGACAAGGGTTTCTATCGCGGCTTTGACAACTATCTCAACTTCCCGGGCTGGCCTTCGTGGGAGGAGCGCCCCGCGCGCAAGGCGGAGAACCTGAACGCGGTCACGCTGCCCGAACTCGACAAGCTGCACAAATCCGGGAAGCCGTGGCTGCTCTTCCTGCGCCATATGGATCCGCACGCCCCCTATCTCCCCCCCGCGCCCTACGACACGATGTTCTACTCGAAGGACCCGTGCGACAAGAAGCTGCCGTACACGATGAAGCCGGTCTTCGACTTCAAGCCGTTTCGGGACTTCCACAAGTCGTGGATGCCGCCCGGCCTGCGCGACAAGGACTATGTCATCGCGCAATACGACGGCGAAGTCGCGTACATGGACGCCTGCTGCCAGCGCATCATCACGCGGCTGGAAGAACTGGGCTGCATGGAAGACACGCTCATCGTGATCACCGGCGACCACGGCGAAACGCTCTACGATCACGAGATCTGGTTTGATCACCACGGCCTCTACGAGTGCACGCTCGTCGTGCCGCTCATTTACTATTGGCCGGGCAAAGTGCCCCAGGGCCGGCGCATCAACGCGTACTCGCTCCACGAGGACCTGATTCCGACGATTCTGGACGTGTGCGGCCTGAACGCCTTCGCCAAGGGCACGAAGTTCGACGGCGTCTCGCTGAAACCCTATTTCTCGACGCCGAACGCGAGTCCGCGCTCGGAGTTCTACATCACGGAATGCACCTGGCAGCGGAAACACGGCTGGCGCACGCCCATCTACAAGTTCTGGGACGCGCTCGAACCCGATTTCCATCACAAACCGGCTGTCGAACTCTATAATCTCGTCGAGGACCCGGCCGAGTCCAGGAACCTCGCGGAACAGGAACCGGAACTCGTAAACATGCTCCGGGGCCGCATGAACGCGTGGATCAAGAAGCGCTGCAAGCAGACGCGCAAGGGAAGCCCGATCGAGGACTACGTCATCGGGATGGACAAGTACATCGGCTCCATCGCCACGGCGGAGAAGCTCCAGTCCTCGAAAAAGGACTGAGCGCGCCAGCGGGACGGCCTGAAATGCCATCGGGCAGAGCAGCCGGAACAGTCTGGAACGTCTTGGCCTTTTCTGGGTCCTTCTTTCTTTTCGCGAGAAAAGAAAGAAGCAAAGAGAAGCGAATCTTTGCCTCGGCGCGGGCGGTCGATCAGGTTCCCGGCGCGTTCACCCCGATGGGATTGGCGTAGATCCACGGGGTCCACTGGCCCAGAATATCTAGTTCGGCCTCGACGCGGTACTTGCCCGGCTGTGCAATCGTGAACGTGCACTCCCTGCCCTCGGTCTGGAACACGTTCTCGCCATCCTTACGCACAATGAACCGGCAGAAATGCGGGGACGCGGCCTTCAACTGCGTCTCCGGCGCCAGGGGAATGCTCTCGCCCATCATCGCCTGCTTGCCGCCGGCCTCAACGAAGCTCACGAAACCCTTCGCATCCGCCAGCATGTTGAAGGCGACAAAGCCGCGGCCGACCCGCAAGGCGTCGATAATGTCCTTCTCCGTGCAGCCCTTCGCCAGGAGGTGCGTATTGACGAAATGGCACGAGCGTTCATAGGGATCCAGTTCAAAGCGCAGGACCTGCTTTCCTGCTTCCAGGGGGCCGCAAAACAGCCGCAATGCCAGCCGGGTGACGGCATTCAGCTTGAATTCCCGGGTGATTTCCGTCTTTTCGCCCGTTCCCTGCAATCTCAACGTGTCCTCGGCCGTGTAGAATCCCCGGATGCCCACGTTTTGATGCGCGTCGTTCGCCGCGATGCCTGCGATGTGCCGGGTCTTGTTCAAATCGTCCCAGCGCGCCAGGACTTTTGACTGCGTATCGAAGATCAGGCGCATGGATTGCTCGGGATAGGCCCGCAGGTTCAGGAGAATCTCCGGCGCAAGTTTTCCGAAGTTCTCGTCCATGAAATCCGCGTGAAGGTTGTAGATCTCCATTCCCTCAAGTTCCGGGAGATCCCACATGCGCTTCTGTTCCGTGTGCGAGAAGTACAGGACCGCGCCAAGTTCATGCACGCGTTTGGCCGTCTCACGCGGGTCCTCCGACTTGTCGATAATCGTGCCCTCGGGAACTCCCCACGGCATCAGCCCCGCCTCGAGCTCATAGCCGCGAATGAAGAGGATGCCCTCATAGACGCCGTTCCAGCCCAGCGAGTAATCGGCCTTGCCCTCGTTGTAGTGGTCCGTCATGCAGATGAAATCGACCTTGTCCTTCTTGAGCGCCGCAATGATCTCCGGTTGTGTCGCGGCGCTGTCGTGCGAGAGCAGCGAATGGCTGTGCAGCACCCCCCGGTACTCGTTCCAGTCCACTTTGTACTTCGGCTCGACGCGGTCTGCCCCGATGCGCGCCACGGCCTCCGCCTGCTTCGGAAAGAGATAGAACCGGTCGTACAGCGCATTCCGGAACACGACGCCAAAGGCCAGGAGCAGCAACAAGACCACCGCCGCGCCCAGACGAAACGTCCAGCGCAAACAGAACCACACACATCCTTTTCGCTTCGGATTGCTCATGAGTCGCCTTTCAGGAAAAGTCCAACGATCGGCAGGTTTCGATATTCTCCGGGTAGTGTACAATTCACCCGAGCGTGGCTGCCACCTTTTGACCGCTCAATGATCATCGCGGTTTATGGGTCATTTGAACCACGGGATCGGCACTGACGGCACTTCTTCGCCGTCATAGGGATTCAACGGGTCCAGGTGGAAGATCAACTCCAATCCGTCATCGATGCTGTCGCCGTCCGTGTCACGGAGATTGGGGTCGGTCCTGAACCCGTGCATGGCCATTACTTCGTCGAAGTCCGTGAGACTGTCGCCGTCCGAGTCCGGGCGGTTCGGATCGCTCGCGAAGCCAAACGTGGCGTGGATTTCGTCGTAATCCGAGAGTCCGTCGCCGTCCGTGTCCGTGTCGTCGTCGAGGATGCTCAACGCAACCTCGGACAGGCCCAGTACGGGACAGTTCGGGCTCTTGAGACGCACAACAATACTCTCGGCGGTCTCGTGGGTGGTGTCCGGGAGGATCGGCACATGGAATGACTGGATGCTGACGCCGCGATCGAATGTGAGCGTTCCCAGTACCGGGGTGAAGTCGACGTTCGCTGTCGCGGTGCCCGCGGCCGTCTCGTACTGGACTGTCACGCCGCCGGCGCTGGGTCCGCTCAGTTGCACCACGACCGCGGCCTGAGCTTGCCCTTCCGAGACCGCGTAGGCCCCCGCGCTGAAACCCAGGGTGGCCGGGCCCGGACTCAGCCATGCCGAGATGCTCGGATAGCTCACGTCGAGCCGTCCATAGAAGTCCGGCGCTGTGGGCGTGGCGCAGGCGGAGTCTCCGCCCCAAAGCTGTCCGATCACCTCTTGCGTGGCCGCGATAAACATGGGACTGCCGGACGAGCCCGGTTCGGTGACCCCGTCGTGCCAGGTCACTTCGTGGAAGTAGTTCGGGTAGAGGTTGCCGGTGTTTGTGAGCGTTCCGAAACTGATGCGCTTGTAGTCGCCGTGCGGATGATGGATGCAGACGACCTCGGTGCCCACCGGAGGAACCGTGGTGGACCACCGGGCATAGGCCAGCCCCGCGGGCGGCAGGTTGCGCATCCGCAGGAACGTGAAGTCATTGCCCCCTCCGGTATCGCCGCGTCCGCCCATGCCCGCCAGATAGTCCGCGCCGCCGGTCGTTCTCGGCACGCTCGAGGGCGAAGGCGGCGTTCCGTGGCATGTCGGAGTCTGATAGCGCCAATAGAAGTCGAGGTACTCCGCGCCATAACTCCCGCTTTGATTGCTCACACAATGATGCGCGGTAAGCACATAGGGGATCTCGGTGCAGTCCTGCGCATCGGCGATTAACGTGCAGGTGCAGAAGAGGATGCCGGTCTGGCCGATGATGCTCAGCCCGCCCACGGCGAGGGCCGTGTTTGCCCAGGCCGGGTAACAGGAGGCATCCAGATTGCACGTGCCCGCGAATTTCTCCGACAGGCTTTCGGGCAGGAAACGATAGAGGTAGCCCACTTGCTCCAATACCAGCGTCACTTCGGCCGGGTCGCTCCCCCTCGGCACCCGGCAGACGATCACCGCGCTCTCGCCGAAAACGGCGGGCGCCCACAGGGTACTTTCCGTGGCCGGGATGGCCGCGTAGGGCCCGAAGCATTGCGAAGGGTCATTCTCGCTGTAGACACAGACTTGGCCGCCCGGCGGCATGTGCAGTGCGGAGAACTCGATGCGTTGTCCCACAGCCTTTTCGGCGAGCACGCGCAGCGCCCACACGAGCGAGCCGTCCGGCTGCGGCGTCCAGGCGCCGTGACTGGGAGCGAGCCCCTCGACACGCACCGCGCCCGCCAGCGACTGGAACACGCCAATGCGTTCCATACTCTTTTCGCCCCGGGCTTCTCCCGCGCGCTTGTCTTCCTGAAGGAGCACCTGCCGGTCCACTGCAGGCACGCGCACGGTGGCCGTAGGCGCCACGGAGGTGAACGCGCGCGCATCGGGCGGTGTTTGCGCAGTGCATAACGAGGCCGCCACTACAAGCGCCCAGGGCAGCATGAACATGATTTCCCCTATTTCTGCAAGGCATTCACGATCAACTGAATGTCCGCGGCATCCACCGTGGCCGAGCCATCCAGGTCTTCGTTCACCCATACCTTCCGGAGCAGGGCCGCGTCCAGGACCTGCTGCACATCGGCCACGTCCACCGTGCCGGACGCATTGACGTCGCACGGCTCCGCGCCCTTGGAGACATGCAGGTTCACCGCACTGCCTCCCTTGACGAGAGTGCCCGCGGCCGGGTCCTGGCTGATCACCCGTCCGGCAGGAACCGCCACGCTGTACACCTCGGTGATCGTTCCCAGCACAAGGTTGGCGGCCAGAACGGCGGCCTCCGCCTCGGCCTGCTCCAGGCCCACCACCTCAGGCACCACGTGGGCCGGCCCATTGGACAGCGTGAAACCCACGGCGGTCCCGAGCAGGACACTGACATCCGGGGCAACATCCTGCGCCAGGATGTGGCCCTCGGGAACCGTGTCGCTGAAGGCCGTATTCACAACGCCGACAGTCAGACCCAATGCCTGCAAGACGGCCACAGCTTCCGCCTGGGTCCTTCCAAACAAGTCCGGCACGACGACGAACACGTCTTCCGGTCCAAGGTACTGCTCGATCACCGGATAGGTTACATCGAATCGGCCAAAGTAGTCCGGCTCCGCCACGGCGCTGCACGAGGCGCGCCCGCCATACAACTGTCCGATGATCTTGCCCGAACTCAAGAGCATGAGCGGGCTGCCGGAGGAACCCGGCTCGGTCGTTCCGTCGTTCCACAGCACTTCATGAAATCGGGCATACGGCTCCATCGGCACGCCGCCGAGCGCAGGACTGCCCGATTCGGTTTTCGTGCCGAACGAAATGCGTTTGTGTTCGCCTTGCGGATGATGAATACACAGCACATTCTCTCCGACACCCGGTGCTTCTGTTCGAAAACCGAGATAGCTCACGCCGGACGGCGGCGTGTTGCGAAGCCGAAGCAGGGTGAAGTCCGTGCCGCTGTTCACGGTGCTGCTGGCCAGGAAATCCGCGCCGCCAGTGGTCCGGGGCACGCTCAGAACCGCCGGCGTGACGCCGTTGCAGGTGCTCCTTTGATAGAGCCAGTAGACCTCGATGGAGGAAGCCTCGGAGACGCTCCCCACGCAATGATTGGCCGTCAGGAAATAGGGAATCTGGGTGCCTTGAACGGCATCGGCCACAAGGCTGCCGGTGCACCACAGGGAGCCGGTGTCGCCAATGCTTCCGATGCCGCCTACCCCGTAGGAAACGGTCGTCCACTCCGGAAAACAAGCCAGGTCGTTGTTGCAGGTCCCCGCTTTCGCGAGTTCAAGAAGGTCCTTGTAGTTGTGCGTAGTCCGATCAATTTCAAGATAGAGCCCGCGGCGGGAGGCGCCGGACGCGGCGTAACACTCGATGGTTACGCCTTCCCCGAAGCAGGTCGGGGTCCAGAAGTCCTGCGCGGATTCGAAGGGCCCATAGGCCTCCTCCGGTTGCGTGTCGTTGTACACAATCAGGCGTACAGCCTCTGGCAGGGCAAGCTCCGTAAAGTGAATGCGCTGTCCGAATGCCCCGGTGGATCGGATGCAGAGGCTCCAAATCCATCCCCCGTCCGGCGTTTGACGCCACGCGCCCTCGGAGGCCGCATCTTCCATGATCGAGACGGGCACGTCGAGGTCGCGCACAATGCCAATCCGTTCCACGCCCTTGGCGGCATCGTCTTCGAGGAGAATCTTGGCCATGTCCACGGGCGGGAGGGTGAGTTCGAGCGAGGCGCCCCATTCCACGGGGACGGGCGGCGCGGACAAGGCCTTTGCGGCGGGCAAGGCCGGTTCCGGCTCCTGATCCACGGTCTTGCCGGACCAGTCCTTTTCCTGAATCCCCAGTGCCTCACGGCGGCCCGGGTCCAGCAGGTCGCCTTCCGGGCCGAAATAGACATCGAACGGGGCGGTGCCGTCCAGGGGCGCGAGTCGAAATCCGTATACGTGCGTTCCCGGGGCATGCGGGGCGCGTTCCTCCCAACCGGTCAGCACGGAGCACTTGTCCGGCCCGAGGCCGTTGGCGGCAGGAAAATCGGCGGGAGCTGCGGAGGCAAACGCACTGATACAAAGCAACGCCGGCAGAACGCATGAGCAGGTTTTCAAAGCACACCTCGAAAAACGTCTGGCACCTGTTTCAAGTGTACCCGAAGGGCTTCCCCACGGCAAACGATTCCAGGGGCCGTCACATTCCCTGGACCCGCTCCACGCGCACCCGGGCCGCGACCGCGTCCACCTCTTCCCGGGTGAAATGCCCGATATCCCAGGACATGGCATTGGCCGTGCCCGCGGCCACACCGAGCCGCGCCATGGCCTCCAGCGACCACCCTTCGTGCAATCCGAGGGCAAACCCGGCCACGAGCGCGTCCCCCGAGCCCACGGCATTGATTTCCTCAATCTCGGGAGGAATCACCCGCAGGCGTTCACCGTCCCGCGATGCCAGGGCCCCCTCGCTTCCGAGTGACAGCACCACCAGGGCGATGCCCCGTTGATGGAAGGCGTCGATGGCCCGCCACCGGGCCGACTCGCTGTCGAGCGCCCTGCCGAGCGCAGCCTCGGCTTCCGCCAGATTGGGCTTAATCATGCAGGGCACGGCCTCCAGTCCTTGGGCGAATTCCGGCCCGTACGAATCGAGCAGGGTCAGCACCCCGGCCTCCTTCGCGACAGCAATCATTCGCTCATAGACGCCCCGCAGCCCGGGATCGGGCACCGCCCCGTTGAACGTCACCACGCGGGCCTCGACGACGACTTCTGTGAATACGGCCAGCAGACTCTCCATCTCCGTTTCCGTGAGCTGCGGTCCCGGCTCGAAAAAAGCCGTCTGTCGATGGATGGGTTCCTCGAGCACCGTCGTGATCGTGCGCGTCATGCCCTGGACCCAGACCGGCACGCAGCGCACCCCGTCCTGCTGCTCGATCATGTCCACAACGTGCTGCCCGGGCCGCCCCCCGACGATCATCATCGCCGCAGTGTCACCTCCCAGGGCCTTCACTGCGCGGGACACGTTGCTTCCCTTGCCGCCCGGAATGCACGTGCAGCGTTGGGAACGGATCTTCTCCCCCGGCGTCAGGGCATCAATGAAGACGGTCTTGTCTACCGCGGGGTTGGGGGTGAACGTGAGGATCATGGCCCGCTAATGTTCGCTCTCGTAGCGGGCGAGCGCGCATCCCGCGCAGCCGATGACGCCCGAGTCCGCGCCGAGCCCCGCCGCAACGATCTGGCAGCGATTCACGGGCACTTCGAAGGCATTGGCGCGCACGGTTTCGCGCACGGGCTGAAAGAGCATTTCGCCGGCGGCGATCATGCCGCCGCAGAGCACGATCTTCTCGGGGTTCTGATAGTTGACGATGCTGGCAATGCCCAGGCCAAGCCACGTGGCAGTCTCCTTGAAGACCCACTGGGCAAACGAGTCGCCCTGCGCCGCCGCATCCGAGATCATCTTGCCGGTGAGTGCATCCCAATCGCCGGCGCACGCCGCGCGGAGGGACGATTCCTTGCCCGCTTCAAGGCCCTCGACGGCCGTCCGAACCATGCCGGTCACGGAAGCATAGGCCTCGAGGCACCCGCGCGAGCCGCAGCCGCACAGGCGTCCGTCGCGCTGCACTTTGAGGTGGCCCAATTCGGCCGCCGTGCCGTCAATGCCGCGCAGGAGTTGTCCAAAGACCACGACGCCGCCGCCAACACCCGTGCCCAGCGTAAGCACAGCCATACTCTCCGTGCCCTGCCCTGCGCCCAGCCAGTACTCGCCATAGCACGCGACATTCGCGTCGTTATCGACGTAGCAGGGCACGCCCAAGCGCTTCTTCATCGCATCCGCGAGCGGCACGTTCTTCCAGCCCGGCAGATTCGGCGGACTGTAGACGATGCCCGTTTGCCAGTTCATCGGCCCCGGCGCGCCAAAGCCCGCCGCGAGGACGTTGGAGAGCGTCAGCCCGGACGAGGCCGTCAATTCGCGGATGGCCTGTTCCATCACGTCCATCACGGCCTCCGGCCCCTCCTCCGCATTCGTCGGACGCGAGTCCTTGGCCAGAATCTTCTTGTCCCGGGAAACGATGGCGGTCTTCACATTCGTTCCGCCCAAATCGACGCCGACAATAACTTCGCTCACGATGGAGTGCCTCCGAGTGATTCTATGTACGAGATCGCCTTGGCGATGCGCGCCAGGCTTTCTTCTTTTCCAAGCAGTTCCGTCAGTTCGAAGAGGCCGGGCCCCACAGGCTTCCCGGTCAGCGCGAGCCGCGTGGGATGCACGAACTTGCCCAGGCCCTCGCCGGAGGCCGCGGTCAACGCCTCGAACGCCGCCTTCAGCGTGTCGTGATTCCAAACCTCAATCGCGGCCATCGCCTGCTGGATGTTCCGCATCCGCTCGATGGCGCCGTCCGTCTTCCAGAGCTTCAGGACGGATTTCGCGTCGTATTCCGCGATGTCCTGGAAGAAGAAATCCGCATATTCCACGATGTGGTTCAGGGTTGGGAGTTTCTCCTGGCAGATGCCCGCCATCCGGGTAAGCCATTCTTCGGACTTGATGCCCGTGTCCAGGCCATTCTTCTGCAGGATGGGGACGACGCGGTCGCGCAGCTCCTCCTGCGACAAGCGGCGGATATGCTGGCCGTTCAGCCAGTCCAGCTTCTTGCGATCGAAACGCGCGGGCGATTTGCTCAGGCGCTCGATTGTGAAAAGGCCCTTCAGTTCGTCCAGGGTGAAAAACTCGCGGTTGGCCTCTTCCGAGGTCCACCCCAACAGCGCGATGTAATTAATCAGGGTTTCCGGCAGATAGCCATCCTCCCGCCAGTCCAGCACGTTCGCGCCGTGCAGGCGCTTGCTGTACTTTCGGCCCACCTCATCCAGTACGAGCGGATGATGCGCAAATTTCGGCAAGGGATAGCCCAGCGCATTGAACAGCATCACATGCCGGCCCGCGTTTGTGAGGTGATCATCGCCGCGGATCACGTGCGTGATCTTCATGTGGCCGTCATCCACTACGACGGCCAAATGGAAAATCGGGTCGCCGTTTGCTTTCAGGATGATGAAATCGTCGTATTCCTTGTTCTCGAAACGGACATCGCCCTGGATCAGATCGTGAATGACTGTCTCGCCTTCGGGCACGCGGAAACGCAACACAAAGCTTCGGCCTTCGGCTTCCAGCGCGGCCGTCTGTTCCGGCGTGAGATTGCGGCACTTCCCGCTGTAGCGCGGCGGGCGCTTCTCCTGGGTGGCGCGCTCGCGCTCCGCCTCGATCTCCTCCTTCGAACAGAAGCACTTGTAGGCCTTGCCCTCCGACAAGAGCCGCAGGGCTTCTCCGCGGTGCAACTCACGGCGCTGCGACTGCCGATACGGGCCGAAGTCCCCGCGTTCGGGCTCGCCGCCGAACTCCGGCCCCTCATCCCACATGATGCCGAGCCAGCGGAACCCCTCGCACATCGCCTGGACGTATTGTTCGTCCGTGCGCTCCGCGTCCGTGTCCTCGAGCCGCAGGACAAACGTGCCCCCCGTGCTCTTGGCCAAGAGCCAGTTATACATGGCCGTCTTGGCGGTCCCGATATGCAGGAAGCCCGACGGCGAGGGTGCGATTCGGCAACGTACGTTACTCATGAAAACTCCCGTTTTTCACTGGATCCAGTGAAGTGGAGACAGAATAACATGCACCCGCCGATGGACGCATCTTTTTCCCGAAAGGAACGAGATCCGTGGGAAGCAAGATGGCCTGTCCCCGGTCTCGTTCCCAAATTGTCCGCCAGCAGCGGATTGGGAACGAGAACAGCGAGATCAGTCTCCGGGACTTGAGTGCATCGAAGCTCAGCTTCAGAGCAAGTCCGTTCCCAAATGCAATTTGGGAACGAGAAAAACGGGAGCAATCTCAGGGACTTGAGTGAACCGAAGCACAGCTTCAAGGGCAAGTGCGTTCCCAAATGCAATTTGGGAATGAGAAAGACGGGAGCAATCTCAGGGACTTGAGTGAACCGAAGCTCAGCTTCGAGAGCATGTGCGTTCCCAAATGCAATCTGGGAACAAGAACAAAGGTGCGATATTCTCATTGCGTAGTTGTTTCCCCCTCTCGTTCCCAAATTGTATTTGGGAACGCACTTGTCCCGAAAAGCTTCGCTTTGGCCATACTCGTTCTATCCCGTGAAGGGTTCCAATCCCGGATTTGGCGTCCTCTGGGTTCGTCTTCAACCCATTGAAATGCGCGCGCTCCGTTTTCGTTTTGGCCGCGATTCAGGTAGAATCACGGCGGTAATCGGGCCTCTCCTTGTGTCAAAGAGCTTTAGAGGAGCAACCACATGAAGCATGGTATGTTGCGTATTGCCGCCGTGGCCATTGTGTTCACGTGTCTTGCCGCGTCCGCGGAACCGGCCACGACGATGCGCAAGTCGAAGTATCTCGACAAGTGCAAAGGGGCGTGGGCCGGGCAGATGCTCGGCGTGTGCTACGGCGACTATTCTGAGTTCAAGACGTTGTGCAAACCGAATGTGGGCGACATCCGCCCGTGGAAGAAGGAATTCATCAAGGGCGCCCTGGGGCAGGATGACTGCTACGTGGAGATGACATTCCTGAAGGCCCTGGAAGACCACGGCCTCGGCATCACGTACGAGCAGGCGGGCAAGGCTTTCGCGGACAGCAAGTACCCCCTGTGGCACGCCAACCGCGTCGGCCGGGACAATGTGCGCGCGGGCATCATGCCGCCGCTCTCCGGCAATCCGCAACACAATGTCCACGCGGACGACATCGACTTCCAGATCGAGGCGGATCTCTTTGGCATTCTCTGCCCGGGCATGCCCCAATCGTGCAATCAGCTCTGCGACGTCTTCGGGCACATCATGAATTACGGCGACGGCCTCTACGGCGGCATGTTCATGGCGGGCATGTACTGTGCCGCCTATTTCGAGGACAAGGACGTGGCCAAGGTCATTCAGGCCGGCCTCGACTGCATCCCGAAGGAATCGGACTATCACAAGTGCATTTCGGACGTTATCCAATGGCACCGCGAGAGTCCGGACGATTGGGTTGCCGCATGGAACAAGATCGAGCAGAAGTGGCAGGACGATGTCGACTGCGAGCGGGGCCAGCCGTTCAATATCGACGCGAAACTCAACGGGGCCTATGTGGTGATGGGGCTCCTGTACGGCAATGGCGACCTCTTGAAGACCTGCGAATTCGCGATGCGCTGCGGCCAGGATTCGGACTGCAATCCCTCGAATGCCGCGGGGGTGCTCGGCTGCATGAAGGGCTACAAGAAGTTCACGAAGGATCTCACCGGCGGGTTCAAGGCCATCGCGGACAAGAAGTTCATCTTCACCGAGTACTCCTTCAACAGCCTCATTCCCGCCTGCCAGCGCATCACGGAGCAACTGATCGCGCGCGACGGCGGAACCGTGAAGAAACGAAAATACCTCATTGCGCGCCAGGTCCCCAAAGCGCCGGACAGTGTCGAGCGCTGGGACAATCAACTGGAAGTGCTGGGGAAAGCCATTCCGCAGGCCGAGCTCGACCGCTGGAACAAGGGCTGGAAGCTACTGGCCTGCGGCTATGACATGGATCCGGGCGTGCATGATGAAATGTTTGGGCGCAAGAATGTGCTCGTGATTCACCCGGCAGGCAAGACCGAAGCGGCCGTGCTGGAGACGACGATCGAGGTCCCCAGCACCCCCAATCCCAAACTCATTGTGGAAGCGGCTTCGCACGAAGAAGGGAATTATCTTCTGAAGGTGCTCGTGAATGGACAGCCCCTGCTGCAATCCGATGTGGACACGAAAGGCCAGTGGACCACCCTGACGGCCGACCTCGCACCCTTTGCCGGGAAGAAGGCCGTCCTCCGCATCGAGAACCACGCCACGGGCTGGGCCTACGAAGCGGCGTTCCTGAGCACGGTTCAAGTGCAGTGATATGACCGGCGCCCCGCGTTCCAGACTGATTGCCCCGTTCGCCCTTTGCGCCATCACGGGGATGCTCTTCGCCGCCAGCGTGTATCAGCGCGCGCCGTGGTTCGGCGCGACGGCCAACGACATGACCGGCGCCCTCACGTGCGGCGTGGCCCTCGTGGCCAAGCAATGGCAACAGGAAGGCGCCTGGAAACAACGCTTCACCGTCTACTGGGAGCCGGACTCCATCGAGTATCCCACGCTGGATACGCGCAAGCCCTATATCTCCTATCCCACCGGGTCCATCATCCCGATCTACCTGCTCGGAAAGCTCTGGCCGGGCGGTCCCTCGCCCACGCTGGTTATGGCCTACAACCTCGCGAATCACTTCCTCATCGCGCTCACGCTGGCGCTCCTGGCCTGGATAGCCTTGCGGCGCATGGGCCTGGACCCGGTTCCCGCCTGCACGCTGTCCATCTCGCCCATCCTGCTCTACTTGTATCTCCCCTCGCCCTTCTACGAACATCAGATGGGCTACTTCGCGGATCAAGCCGTCATCCTGCCCTATGCCCTGCTCGTGCTCCTCGAAGTGATCCGGCATCCCGGCCTCTCGCCTCGTCAGGAGCGCCTGCTGGCCGCGGCGCAGGCGGTGGTCATCTTCTGGGGCATATTCACCGACTGGCTTTTCCCCTTTGTCGTGCTGACGCTCTACTTGATTCGACTGTTCCGCGGACAATTGGGGCCTTTTCCGAAGGCCTTTCTGAAGCGCTCCATTGTCTTCTGGATGCCCGCGGCCCTCGCCCTC
>CAILVY010000025.1 GCA_903837785.1 Candidatus Hydrogenedentota bacterium | reverse complement strand
CACACTCTTGAGCAGGTCATCCAGGCGTTCGCGAAGATTCTTCACCACCTCGATGGTGTTCGTGCCGGACTGCTTTCGGATTTCGAGGAGGACCGCGGGCGTTTCGTCAAATTGCGCCAGGCTCTTGGCGTCCTCCGCCCCGTCTTCCACCGTGCCAATGTCTGAAATGCGGACGACGTGCCCCCGCATATTCAGAATGGAAATCGCGCCCAATTCCTCGACAGACGTCACGCGGCCGAGCGTACGGACGGTGAATTCCCGGGCGCCATCCTTCACGGTGCCGCCGGGAATCTGCGCGTTCTTCGCCTGCAGCGCCATCGCCACCTGCGGCACCGTCAGGTCGTAGGCGCGGAGCTTCAACGGGTCTATGCGCACATTGAGCTGGCGCTTTTGGCCCCCGACAATGGAGACTTTGCCGACGCCGTTGATGGTTTCGAGGTTCCGGCGAAGAACCTTGTCCGCGTATTCCGTGAGTTCCTTGACGGGAAATGGCCCGGTCAGGGCCAGGGTCAGGACGGGTGTGGCATCCGGGTCGATCTTCTGGATCAGCGGCTGGCGGACGTCTTGCGGCAGGTCGATCAGCACGGCATTGACTTTGTCGCGTACTTCCTGCGCCGCCACGTCGATGTTCTTCTCGAGCTTGAACGAAATGACCACCTGCGACATGCCCTCGGAGGAAATCGAGCGGAGCTCGTCGATGCCGCTGATTGTGTTCACGGCCTCTTCGATCTTGTCGGTGATTTCGGTTTCGACTTCTTCCGGGGCTGCCCCGGGCATGGCGGTCACAATCGTCATGAAGGGGATATCAACCTTCGGGAAACGGTCCACGCCAAGTTTCAGATAGCCGAATGCGCCGAATATCACAAACACGAGCACAAGGACCGCGGCAAACACGGGCCTCCGCACACAGAGTTCCGCCAGCTTATGCATTACTTGACCTCGCCGGTTTTCGCCAGGGTGTCCGGCGCCGTGATCACGGCATCATCCGCGGCAAGACCCGATTTGATGTAGGCGCGGCCGTCCTTCTGTTCCTCCACGGCGACCACTTTTTCGACGACTTTTCCGTCACGCAGCGTGTAGACCCGGGTGACTTCGTCCGAGGTGACGACAGCGCTGGCGGGGATCACAAAGCGGTCTTCCTTTCCGGGCAGAACGAGTTCCGCGGAGGCAAAGAGGCCCGGCCGGAGTTCCTGGCCCGGATTGGCCACGATTGCCTCAACCGTGAGCGAGCGCGAGCTGCTTTCCATGGAGGGGCCGATGAATTTCACTTCGCCGTGGAAGGTCTTGTCCGGGAACCCGTCGACAGTGAACTTGACTTGCTGGCCCTGCGTGACGAGTCCGGCAAATTGCTGCGGAACCGTGAGCGCCAGCCGCAAGGGATCGAGTTTCACGAGCGACACGATCTTCGCGCCGGCGCCCATGGGCGAGGTCGTCACGCGTTCGCCGGTGGACACGTACTTTTCCGCGACCCACCCGCTGAACGGGGCGGTGATCGTCGTGTCGGCCACGGCCTTCTCGAGGCTCTTGAGCCGCGCCTGCGCCACGCTGTAGCTCTTATAAAGCTGTTCCGCCTGATGGAGCGCCTGATGCCGCTGTTCCTTCGCAGTCTCGAACTGGGTCTTCGCCTGATCATAGGCCAGCTTGGAAACGGCGCCCTGCTTGAAGAGCCCCTGCACCCGATCGAGATTCGACTGCGCCAGGTCCAGTGCCGCCTGCGCGCCACGCACCCCCGGATGCTCTTCGACCTGATACGGGCGCTTCGGGTCATCCCAGCCCAGCGCGGCCCGCAGTTCCTCGATGGAAGCGCGGCCCTCGGCGAGCATGTTGTCGGCGTCCCGCGAATCGATCACCGCCAGCACCGCCCCCTTCTCGACGAGGCTGCCGCGGTCCACAAGCACTTCCTTGACGATGCCGTTCGTCGTGCTGGCCACTTCGGACTTCTCGTCGGACAGCAGCGAGCCCGTCACTTTGAGCGCTTTGTCCTGAGACGCCGCTTCCGGCGTTACCGTGGCTGCCGCGCCGGCCTCGGCCGCGCCGGCCGGCGCACTGTCGACGCGAACCAGGGAGGCCTTCTCCTTCGTCTCCCCGAAGGCGGCAAACCAGTCCTCCTGCCACGCAAGCAGGCCCCCGCCCGTAAACAGGATCGCCAGGAGGAAGATCACAGCACCTTTACTTCTCATACCGGTTTCCTTATCCACCCGCCCGTTCAGGCGTTTGATTCCGCTTGCTTCTCTCCGAGCACCGAACAAATCCGCGCGTCCAATTCCCGCCAAAGCTGCGTCGTCTCCGGCCCGAGCTTGTCCAGCAACTCCACGAGCCAGCGCAGCGTCTGCTTCTCCATCAGGTCAATCGCGGCCTCCAGATGCGGCGCCACCCGAACCAGTACCCCCCGCCGATCCGACGGATTCGGCTCCCGCGTAACCATCCCCGCCTCCACGAGCCGCTCAACCATCGTCGAGACCGACGACGTCGTCACCCCCATCGCATCCGCCAGTTCCTTGATGCTGATCCCGCTCTTCTCCCGCACGGTCATCAACAAGACGATCTGGCGGCCCGTCAGCGAGGGAAACACCGTCTCGTCCGGAAGACAACCAAAAGCCCGGTTCTTCAGCAGGTCGATCGTCCGCACGATGCTCCGCGCCAGTTCGTATTTGTCGGCATCCGTCATCATTTCCCTGAGCCTTAAGCAATTTAGTTTGAGTGCCTGATAAATTGATAAACCAATTATAGCACCCTCTGAATACCTTGTCCAGACTGCCTCCGCAACGCATGGAGGACGGTGGGTAGTGAGGCTAAACCATTGTTTATCCGTGAGTTGTGACGCCATGGCCTCGGACCCGCGCAGGTGCGGTGCGAAGCGGTGCGCGGTTCACGGATGCACGGGAGAGATATGATAGCGGCCGCCGGGAAGCGTCTGGAATCGGATGGTCTGCGCTTCTGCCGCGACCGGAACAGGCGATTCCCCGGCGTCGAGGACCTGGATTTCGCCGAGCCACGGCACGTGCATGCAACACTCCGCGCCCTGTTCGCTGAGGATACTGAGCGAGTCCACGCGCCCTTGGCGCCAGGCGGCGCTGACGAGGAAGGCGCCCTGTGCCCGGAAGTTCTCGAAGCGGGCATCGAGGTTTCGGGGCCAGGCGGGAAAGACGCGCAGTGCGCCGTCCCAGCTCTGGAGCATCATCTCCTGCAGGGGCGCGGTGATGCCGAGGGTTTCCGTCCAGGCGCCCGCATGGCCGTAGTTTGCGATGGCCATGCCCCAGACGAGCCCGTTGGGATGCCGCCAGCGCTCGACGACCTTCCGATACACGGGGAAATCGCGGTCGGCGATGAACTCGCCGCCGCGCAGGCGCTGCATGACGCCCCAGCCGTACTGTCCGCAGTACCACGTCCAGGATCCGTCGCCCGCGGGGGGCCAAGGCGCGCCTTCTGCGCGTTCGGGTTGCGGGCGACACGGCCGTCCGAAACCGAACTCGGGCGGGTTGGCCTCCTGAGCTGCCTTGTCCGCGCCCGCCAGGTTCAGCGGCGGCTTGCCGTCGTCACCCGCGCAGTGATCGAGCCGCTCCCGCCATTCCGCGCGCAGGCCGGGATCTGTGTCGAGGATCTCGCTGGTCCGCACCGCCGCGCGCAGGCAATAGCGCAGGTGCTGCATGATCTGGGCGCGATCCGTATAGTCCTTCGGGTCACCGGTGAATCCGTCTTCGCCCTGGTTCGAGGGAAAGGCATGATAGAGGCCGTCCGCGCCCTTCTTGAGGAAGTCCATGTAGAAGAGGGCGCAGTCGCGGATAACCGGGTAGCCCGTGGCGCGGAGCCACTCCTTGTCCAGCGTATAGTCGTAGCGCCAGCAGTATTGATTTGCCGCCCAGCCAGTCATGTAGGCCATGCGCCCCATGGGCACGCAGCCGAGCGGGTCGTCTTCGGCGAGGAGGGGATACCCGGTGAGTTGGATGAAGGCGCCGCGGCACCCGTAGTAATCGCGCGCGATCTTGCGTCCGATCGGAAGGAAGAAGTCGATCGCCTTGAAGTAGGCGTCGCCGATTTCGACGTGGTTGGCCGTGTAATCTCCCCAGAAGGGTTCCTGCAGGTTGTAGTTCGTGTGATAGTCGCCGTGCCAATGCGAGTAGTCCTGAACCGTGCTCGGGAGGAAGAGGCCGGGCGGCGGCGTATCCACGCGATTCGTGCAGCGGCGGGCGTGGAGCGTTTCGAACCACAGGTTCTCGAGCAGCGGATCCGCGATGGCGACCCGCGACTTCCCCCAGAAGGCGGCCGCCCCTTTCCGCGCAGCTTCGGCCCAACCCGTCATGGCCTCCGCCGCCGATGCCGCGAAGGCGGCACGGACACGGCGAAGCGGCTCGGCGGGGCCGTCCGCATCACTGCTCGTGGCAACGGCAATCGCCAGCACCCCTTCCAGTGACTTGGGCAGGATCTGCAGACGCGCCTCGCCGGTCGGCGCCATATCCACCGCTTCGATGTTCGCCTCCGGCGCGAACGGCGCCATGGCATAGCGAAATCCCTCGGGGAATGTGGGGTCGGCCGGAAAGCTCTGTTCGATGAAATGGAGGCCGTCCTCCTGGCGCGTGGCGGGTGCGGGCAACGGCGTGGCCTTCGGATCGGCGCAATCACGGAAGGTGCCGTGCCGATAGTCGCCGAAGAAGCGCGCGCCGAACTCCTGAATCGTCGGGTCTTTCCAGCGATAGAGCGCGAACCACACGGGCGGCGTCCCATTGCCCGTGCGCGTCTCATCCGTCCAATGCTCGACTTTCCATCGTACCGCCACGACGTTGGGCGCGGGCGGAATGAAGGTTTCTATCGTCAGCGCGACGCCCGAAGGCCACGTGCAGGCGATGTGAAGCATGGATTCCTCGATGCGCAGTTCCTGATGGATCTTCATGCCCATCTGATCCGGCGGAAGATACAGGGCCAGTTCCCCGACAGGTTTCGGGCAGGGATAGGGCCGGCGTGTGTAGTTTGGCGGCGCGCCCTGGCAGAGTTCCTTCATGCGCTCCGGGTTCTCGGTGCCGCGTGTGGCTACGGCCGGCCCCCCGCCATACGGCGGGCACTTCCATCCTTCGACCTCGATGCCCTTGGCGATCTCCTGGATGTGCGCCGGCTTCGGATCATCGCTGAGATCGAGCCGGCGATCCCACACGTCGTTTTTGCCGAAGCGCCAGACAATCCGGTCCGCGGTCTGATATACGCTGACGGAGAGATCGCCGTTGCCCAGAAGCAGGCCGTCCTCCGGCGTCAGCACACGCTCGTCCAGCACAATCGCGTGCGGGGGCGAAGTCGAAACGGCGGAGTCCGGCCCCGCCTGAAGCACCAGAATGCATCCCAGGATGCCTGTAAATGCCGGAATCATTGCCTGTCCCTCCGTTCAGGTTCCCGGACCATTCTCCTTGAAGCCGGCAAGAGAAGCAATTTGTGCCGTTCGGCGGTTGCCTGGCACGGGCGGATAAGGCACAATATCCACGGAGCGGCGGCATGGCCCGCCGTTCCCGCAAGGAAAGGCGTGACGGCTTGAATGTCCTGCTAATCTCGGTGCAGCGCAACCTCGACATTCTCGGATTGAAGGGGTTGCATCATCATCTGCTGAGCCACGGGCATGCATCGTGCCTGCTCTATCTGCCTCGCTTCGACGCGCGCGACGAGAAGCAGGCGGCGGGGCTGCGCGAATTCGTCCGGTCGCGGCAGCCGGGCCTGATCGGCATCAGCCTCATGGCGATTGACTACGAGTATGCGCGGGCGCTGACGCAACAGTTGCGGCGCGATGTTGCGGGCGTGCCCATCCTGTGGGGAGGCATCCATCCGACGACGGCCCCCGAAGCCTGCCTCGCCGATGCGGACTATGTCTGCGTGGGCGAAGGCGAACAAACACTGCTTGACGCATGCGGCGCCCTGGAACGGGGAGAGCCCCTCCGCGAGGTCAACAACCTCTGCTATCTCGAGAACGGAACCCTTCGGCGGAATCCGCTGTATCCGCTGATCGAGGATTTGGACCGCCTGGCCTTCTGCACGCAACTGCCGCCGGACAGCTTTCTCCAGGCGGGGTCTGCTGTGCGGCCGCTTTCCACGGCGGATCTGCGCCGGCACAAGCGCTATCGGGGCGGGGTGTACAAGATCCTGACCTCACGGGGCTGTCCGTATGCCTGCACGTATTGTGTGAACAGCTTCCTGCGCCGGCTCTATGACGGGGCTTCGGTGCGGCGGCGGGGCGTGCAGCATGTCATGGCCGAACTCGAAGCGGCCCTGCAGGAGGGCCCGCCGGTCGAATACGTCGATTTCACGGACGACTGTTTCCTGGCCTGCGGCATGGCGTATCTCGAAGCGTTCTGCCGCGAATACAAGGCGCGCATCCGCCGCCCCTTCATCGTCAAGGGCACGCCGAAGTACTTCACGCGCGAGAAACTCGCGCTGCTCGTGGACGCGGGGCTCGTGTGGGCGAACATGGGCCTGCAGAGCGGCAGCGATCGGGTCTGCCGTGAGATCTACGGACGGCGGATTTCCTCGGACGAATTCGTGGAGGCCACGCGCGCGATCAGCGCCTATCCCATCGCCGCCTATTACGACGTGATCGTCGACAATCCGTTCGAGACGGCGGAAGACGCGCTGGCGACCGCGGAAACATTGATGCGGACGCCCCGCCCGTTTTACACGCTGATCTTCTCGCTGAACTTCTATTTGGGCACCGCGCTCTACGACCGCGCGGCCGCGGAATGCCCGGAGCATCTGGACGGCGCGCTGGGCAAGGATTATCGCGCGCGGGAGAAGCGGGCCACGACCCGCTTCATCGAAATGGCAGGCCTCCTGCCCCGGCCCCTGCTGCGCGGGCTGTTGAACCGCTTCCGCAGGGCGCCCGAGGCCGTCTCCACGCGGATGCTGCTCATCCTGGCGCACGGATTCTCTCAAGCCGTACTCGCGCCCCTCAGTTTCCTGCGGCTTATCCGGCGCACCCAGGGCGGTTCCTGGCTGCGCACCCTGCGGGTGCTTCCTGTCTATTTCCGCGACGGCATTGTCTATTTCACGGGCTCGCTGAAATGGCTGGAACGGAGTTAGGCCGATGATGGGAGCATCCGTCCGGACGCCGCGGTGGAAGAACCCTTGGCTCATCCTCGGCCTCATCCTGCTTGCGGGGCTGGCGCTGCGCGCCGCGTATCTGAGCGAACTGGTGCACGCGCCCGACTTCGCGCACCCGCTCAACGATCCGCAGTTTAAGGACTACTGGGCGCGCGGCATCGTGACGGGCGATTGGACGCCGCCGGCCGGACGCGCGGGCGGGTTCGTCGAGGGATACCCCTATCCGAATCCCCCGGGTTACTCGTATTTCCTGGCGGCGGTGTATTGGCTCACGGACTTCAGCTATCTCGCGGTCCGCATCGTGCAGATGACCGCGGGGCTGTTGAACTGCGTACTGCTTTTCCTGCTGGCCCGGACGCTCTTCGGCGCCGGTGCGGGACTCGTGGCGGCCGCACTCATGGCGTCGTACTGGGGCTTCATCTACTATGAGGGGGAACTGAATCAGCCCTCGCTGTTCATCTGCCTCTTTCTGTCGCTTGTGAATTTGGCCCTGGCCTGGCGCAAACGCCCGCGGTGGTGGCTGGGCTTGGCCGCCGGGCTGATCATGGGCGCCATGGTTCTGCTGCGGAGCGAGTCGGCCGCGCTGATTCCGCTTCCGGTGGCCTGGGCGGCCTGGTTGGCGTGGCGTCAGGATGGCTGGCGGGCTTTCCTGCGCTGGGCGCCCGCGTTCCTGCTCTGCGCGGCGGCCGTGATCGCGCCGGTGACGATTCGCAATTATGTGAACACGGGCGGCTTCACGCTCGTGTCGTTCACGGGGGAAATCGGCTTCTACATCGGCAACAATCCCGAGGCGGACGGCTACTCGCCGGGCACGCCGAGCCTGCGCACGCTGTCGCCCTCGGGCACGTGGGGGGTGCTGGACGTGCCCATTCTCGTGCAGAACGCGGCGCAGGAACTGGGGAAGGATCGGCTCACGTACCCCGAGTGGCGGGCCTACTTCATGGATCGTGCGTGGGCGTACATTCGCAGCCATCCGGGACGCACGCTGCTGATGATGGGCAAGCGGCTGCTCCTCTTCTGTTCCCCGGAGGAAATCGACGAGAACAAGGTCGTCTATTTCGAGAAGGAGCACTCGCGGGTGCTGCGGCATCTGCCGGGCTTCGCGTGGCCCTTTGCGCTGTTTCTCGCCGGCCTCGCGCTGTGGGCCCGCGATCGCTGGAAGGGGGTGCGCCGGGCCTCGGCGGAGCTGGCCCTTCCGGTGCTCATGAGCGCGGCCTATCTCTCGCTCTTCCTGCCGGTGATCATGGGATCCCGTTACCGGGTTCCACTGATTCCGTGCATGCTGCTCTTCGGGGCGTACGGGCTGTGGCGCATCGGGCAGTTCGTTGGACAGCGGGATTGGAGGCGCGCCCTCGGATGGACTGTCCTTGCCGGCGTCCTCGTTGGGCTTGCGCACCTCAAGCTTGTGCCCGTGCCGCCGGAGCTGTCGCGCTGGCATGACGAACGGCGGGCGGCCTTTGTGGCGACGGGCCAGGCGGCCCAGGGGATTGAAGATCTCCATCGCTGGCTTCAGCGGCATCCGGAGGATCCCTTTGCTCACTATAACCTCGGCGTACTGCTGCTGGATGCCGGACGGACGGAGGACGCCCTGAAGCGCTTCCGGCGCGCCCTGGAACTCAAGCCGGACTATGGCGCGGCACACTACAACCTCGGCCTGGCGTTGGCCAAGTCGGGAGACTACGAAGGGTCCGTGGGCGAGTACCGCGCGGCCCTGCTCGCGCAGCCGGACGATCCGGAGATCCACTTCAATCTCGGGCTGGCCTTGAATGAACGTGGTTTGAAAGATGCCGCCGTGGACGAGTTCCGCGAGGCGGTGCGCCTCAAGCCCGGCTATGCCGCGGCCCAGTTCAATCTCGGTTTTCAACTGGCGGCGCGGGGAGACGTGGATGGCGGCATCGAGCATTTTGAAGCCGCGTTGAAGGCGGCGCCGAACGACGCGGCCACCCACTACAATCTGGGCCTGGCCCTCATACGCAAAGGGGACAATCCGGGCGCCATCGCCCATCTCGAGGAAACGCTGCGGCTGGACGGGGCCCGACCCGGCGTGCACCATAACCTCGGCCTGGCCCTGGCGCGCGCACAACGCTTTGAAGAGGCCGTGGCGGAGTATGAGCGCGCGATGAAGGAGTCGCCGCAGGACGCGCGCCTGCACTTCAACTTGGGCTCGGCCCTCGCGAACCTGGGCAAACCCGCCGAAGCCATCCGCCAATACAGGGAAGCCCTGCGCCTGGAACCCGGCTACGCGGACGCGTTGAACAATCTCGGGCATGAGTTGGCCGTGGGCGGACAGGTCGATGAAGCGCTGCGTTGCTTTCGAGAAGTGCTGGAAAAGGACCCCGCGAACGCGTTGGCGCACTTCAACCTGGGCTTTGAACTTGCCAGGCAGGGGAACCTGGAAGAGGGCGCGGCCCAGTTCCGCGAATCGCTGGCGGCGGATGCCGCCAACGGCGACACGCATTACAACCTCGCGCTGTTGCTCGAGAAGCAGGGACAGCGCGAAGAAGCATTCACGCATTTTGCGGAGGCCGTCCGGCTGAAACCCGGAATCGCCGGCGCCCAGCTCAGCTATGGCTTCGGGCTGCTCGAGCGCAAGCAGGCCGAAGAGGCGCGCCGGCACTTCGAGGAGGCGCTGGCCGGGCTGCCGGACAGTGCGGACGCCCACTACGGCCTCGGCTTGGCGCTGCAACAACTGAACCGGGATGCCGAGGCCGAGCCGCATCTCGCCGAAGCCCTGCGCCTGAATCCCGACAATCAGGCAGTGCACTACAACTTTGCGCTTGCCCTGTCCCGCAATGGCAAGGCGCCGGAGGCCCTGCCACACTTTGAGGCGGCGCTCCGCCTGCATCCGGAAGATGCAAGCCTGCGCTATGACTACGGCGCGGCACTGAGCGCCGCCGGACAAGGCGAAGCCGCGCTCGCGCAATTCCGTGAGGCCGTGCGCCTCCAGCCGGACTATCCCGACGCCTTGAGTGCGCTGGGCAGTGAACTGTTCCGGGCGGGGAATCAGGACGAGGCCCTGGCCTGTTTTGACCGCGCGCTGCAGTTGGCGCCGGAACATACAGGCGCCCTCTTCAACCGGGGCTATGTGCTCATGCGGAAGGGGCAACTGGAGGCGGCGGCGGGATTGTTTCAGCGCGTGCTGTCCATCCATCCCAAGGACGCCAATACCCACTTCAATCTTGGGCTCACGCTCGCCGCGCGCGGCGACAAGGAGAAGGCGCGCGACGAGTACGTGGAAGCCGTCCGGCTCGATCCCAGGCTGGCGCCCGCACATCATCACCTCGCCGACCTGCTCGCGGAATCCGGCCAGACCGATACCGCGGTCGAGCACTACGAGGCAGCCCTGGCTCTGGATCCGTCCAATGCCGATACGTCGCGGAATCTCGCCCTCCTGCTCGTGCGCCAAGGGCGGGATGATGCCGCCATCACCCACTTGCGCACGGCGCTGCAACTCCGCCCGAACGACCCGGTCTGCCTCAAGAACCTTGGCTTCCTCCTCTCGAAACGGAACAAGCACGACGAAGCGATCGGGTTGTTTTCGAGCTACCTGGAAGGCGCGCCCGAGGACGCGGAAGTGCATTGCGGGCTGGCGGACGCGCTTGCGGCGAAGAACCGCTTTGAAGAGGCCAAAACACACTATCAGGAGGCCCTGCGCCTCCGTCCCGGTTTCGCCCTGGCGTACAACAACTTCGCCGACCTGCTCGTCCGCACGGGCAACAGCGCCCTCGCCGCCGAGCAATACCGGGAGGCCCTGCGCCTCGACCCGGACAACGTCAACACGTATGCCAACCTCGGAAGCCTTCTGGCCAAGACCGGCCAGCTGGACGATGCGCTCGCCCTGCTCACCGAGTGCCTGAAGAAGGATCCCAAACACTCCGGCGCCCACTTCGTGCTCGGGCAGATACTGGTCAAGCAGAACCGCCTGGACGAGGCCATCGTGCATTTCCAGCGGGCTTTGCTCGAACAGCCGGACTGGCGCGAAGTGCGCGAACAACTCGACGCCGCCTTGCGCAAGAAGAATCAGGGAACCGCCTCGCCGTGAGTCCGGGAAGTTTCATGCGCATGCGAATGTTATTGGTGGTAATCACCAATACAGGAAAAACCCGGTGGGACAGTAGAACGATTTGAGAAATCCAGAAAAAACCGGAATTGCGGCTCCATCTTTGCGCTTTACGGGTTACGATGGTATACTTTGGATGAGGTCGGCGAAGGCTGGAGGTTTCATAAATGTTATCATTGATTGACGTTAAGTGTCCGCACTGCGGAGCCCAAGGGCAGATCGTAATGCCCCCGGTGGGGTCGGTGATCATCGGCCCCTGTCCCGAATGCCAAGGCATGGTTGCCATTTTCTGTGGCATGACCTTGGCTCTCGACAAGGAGATCATGCTGCACGGCAAGACGGAAGAGAAGCGCGATCATTTGATGGAAGTGTTGGGGATGTTCCTTCACGAGCGCGTCGAGCGGCTCTTCGAGGAGCGCGAGGAACGCGAGGAATTCGGCGGTCTCCGCGAAGAACCCCGGGGCATTGGCGCCTTGCCCGTGCTCGACTCCCCGCCCAAGACCCCCATCAGTCAGGCGGAACTTGAATCTTTCACGAGCGTGGATCTTCGCCTGATCGACAACAAGGAATACTTCAAAGCCGTATTCGGATGAGGGGGAGGAGGGGCGCGCAAATCCGTGCACAAATTAGTTGACCCGTCTCGCGTGAATCTGCTAGTATGGGTTTTCTCGATTGGATACATGACGCGGGGTGGAGCAGCCTGGTAGCTCGTTGGGCTCATAACCCAAAGGTCGTAGGTTCGAATCCT
>CAILVY010000024.1 GCA_903837785.1 Candidatus Hydrogenedentota bacterium | reverse complement strand
GCCGGCGTGGCCGAGCGCCGTCTGAAACATGCGCCCTTTGCCGTACTGAACCGTGAAGAGAATGGGCTCATGCTCCCCCGTGCCCTTCTCCTCCGGGGCGGAATACGCGGTTGCCAGCACGTCGAGGTTCTCCGCGGGACCGCGCAGCCGATCGTAGAGTTCGTCCTTGGCATGCAGCCACTGTTCGGGCAGGCCCTTCATGATCGGATGGGTTTTGTTCCGCGTCGCCACGAGGAAGTCATGCGCGGTACCGTGGCTGCCGCCGGGTCCCGGCGAGTCGTCGCGCACTACTTGGCCGTCTCGCCAGCGGATATAGGGGCCCCATTGCTCGTTGCGGCCGCCCCAGCCGCCCAGTCCGGTGATCTGGTTGTACTCCTTCCACTCGGGGAACGAGTTGTTCGCCGCGTGATAGACCACCACGCCGCCGCCGTTCCGGACGTATTCGACGAAGGACGTTCTGGCCGCCTCGGGCCAGGCGTCGCCGCTGTAATCCAGGACCACGACGTTATAGGCCGCAAAATCCGGCGTGAAGTTTTCCATGCCGGGCGCGCCCGCTTCGGGCGTTGTGGCCACGTCCACGGCGAACAGCCCGGTGTCTTCGAGTATCTGTTTCAGAATGGGGCTGCTCATTTTCCAGTCATGGTTGTTCTGGCCGGTCACGAGCAGGGCCTTGAGGGCCGGCGCCGCGTGCGCGCCCATGCACATCCCGGCCGCCGCCGCGGCCCATATCGCAATCGCAAGCATCCGCTTCATGGCTTTGCCTCGCATTGTTGTCGCTTCCGTGGTCTTCATCCTGGCCGCCTTTCCCGTCACACGCTCATGTCCAGGCTCCACGGCGCGCGCATGGCCCGTGAGAGCATCCGGTTGGCGTCGGAGTCGCCCGAGAACTGTTCCCGCTTGGGGTCCCATTTCACTCTGCGTTGTAGGCGCATGGCGATTGTGCCGAGATGCCCGATCATGATGGAGTGATAGGCGACTTCCGCCGGCGTGATAGTTTCTGCCCGGGTGCGCACACACTCGAGGAAATTGCCGATGTGGTGGTCACTCTCATAGAGGTGGATCTCGTTCGGTCCGATGACGGAATCCAGGAGCGATTTCGGGTTTGCATCGACGCCGCCGCGATCCACATACACGGTTCCTTCGGAGCCGATAAACGTCACTCCGCCCCGGTTGCGGGAACTGACGTGCATCGTGAACCCCTCCGCGAACGTGCAGGTGAAGTCGTAGTCCTCGGGCGTGTCGAAGAGGCCGTCTTTGGCGGCGGGGAACTCGGCGCGGCCCTCGATCTCGACCGGGGCCGAGCGCTCGACGTTCATGCCCCAGTTCGCGATATCGCAGTGGTGCCCCGCCCAGTCCGTCAATTGGCCGCCCGCGTAATCGCTGACCCAGCGGAAATTCCAGTGGCAGCGCGCGGGGCAATAGGGCTTGTAGGGCGCGGGGCCGAGCCACATCTCGTAATCGAAGCCCTCGGGCGGCGGCGCGGGCTGCGTGCTGTCTGCGTGAATGCCGTTCTTCGACGGCAGGCCCACTTCGACGCGCTTAACCTCCCCGATGCGGCCGTTGCGCACGAGTTCGCACGCAAAACGGAAGTGCTTCTGCGAGCGCTGCCAACTGCCCGTCTGCCAGACGGTTCCGTAGCGCGCCACGGCATCGACAATCGCGCGGCCTTCCGCAATGTTGTAGGCCAGCGGCTTCTCCGCATAGACATCCTTGCCCGCGCGCGCGGCCAGGATGGCCGGAATCGCATGCCAGTGATCCGGCAAGGCCAGCGCCACCGCATCGATGTCCTTGCGCGCAATGACCTCACGGAAGTCGTTGTACGTGGCGCAGTCCTGGCTGCCGTACTTGCCGTTGACCATGTCCCGGGCGTTGCTGCGATGATTGCCGTCCACGTCGCAGACCGCCACCACCTGGGCTTCCGGCCGCTCCAGAAAGCCCTGCAGGTTGGCGGTGCCCATGCCGCCCACGCCGATGCTGGCAACGACGGTTCGATTGCTCGGGGATACCGCGCCGTCCAGGCCGAGGGCGGACGACGGAATGATGTAGGGGAACGCCAGGGCGCCCGCCGCCATGCCGCCGACCCGCTGCAGGAATTGGCGCCTGTTGATGGAAGGGGTGTGTTTCATGAGAAGTTCTCCCGTTGGCGGACACAGAATCTTGGATCGTCAGCGGGGATTATATATGCTGACCTCATGCTTTTCATTGTGAGCGCGAAAGCGGTGTTGCGGCGGGATGCCAACGGAGGAGATTGGACGTGGAAAAACGCGCGGCAGTTCAGTACGTCATCGACAAGGGCATTATCGCGATTGTGCGGGCGGACGGCGGCGGCGAGGATCTGGTGAAGGTGGTTGAAGCCGTGGCGGCCGGCGGCGTTCATTGCATTGAGGTCACGATGACCACGCCCGGCGCGCTGGAGTGCCTTCGCGAAGCCAGCGCCAGGCTCAAGGGCGCGGATGTTCTGCTCGGCATGGGGACGGTGCTCGATGCGGAAACCTGCCGCATGGCCATTCTCGCCGGCGCCGAGTTCATCGTGACGCCCGTCCTGGTTCCAGAGGTCGTTCAAACTGCACGGCGTTACGGGCGGGTGGTCTGTTGCGGCGCCTACACGCCAACCGAAATCTTCACCGCGTTCGAGCACGGCTCGGATTTCGTCAAGGTCTTTCCCGCCAGCGTGGGCGGCCCCGACTACATCAAGGCAGTGAAGGCCCCGCTCCCCCACATTCCACTCGTGCCCACGGGCGGCGTGGAACTCGACAATATTGCCGAATTTCTGAACGCGGGCGCGGCCGCGCTGGGCGTGGGCGGAAATCTCGTGAGCAAGAAACTGCTGGCGGCGCGCGATTTCGCGGCCATCACCGCGAACGCGAAGGCCTTCGCCGGGGCGGTGTCCGCCGCGCGCAAGCGGGCCTGATCAGTCCGGATCGACGCCGATGGGCTTGACCGGGCGCACCAGATTGACCGGGCCGCTCTGCGGCAGTTGCTCGGCGTAGTAGGCCTGATTCTTCTCGAGCACCCGCAGGGTGCGGTGGCACACGTTGCATTCATGCTCATCGCCCGGAACGATATCGTCCGGCAACCGGATGAACGTGCTGCAGAAGGGGCAGGCGATGCTGCGCACCTCCTTCTTGAAGTAATCCTGAAGGATGGAGTCGATCTTCCCCGCGCGGTAGCAGCGGACGAGTGCCTGCGAACATTCGGGATCGAACTGGGTGCCGCAGCCTTTCTCGAGTTCGGAGATGGCGATCTCCGGATCCAGGCCCTTCCGATAGGGGCGATTACTCGTCATGGCGTCGAAGGTGTCCGCCACGGCGAGGATGCGTCCTTCAACCGGAATCTCCTCCCCTTTCAGCCCGTAGGGATATCCCCTGCCGTCGTAGCGCTCGTGATGATAGAGGCAGTACGGGATCAGGGGATGGAGCCGGGGAACATCCTGGAGCAGTTTTGCGCCGCGTTCGGGATGAATTTTCATCATGGCGTACTCTTCGTCCGTGAGCTTTCCGGGCTTGCGCAGAATGGCGTCATCGACCGCGATCTTGCCGATATCGTGAAGCACCCCGCCCATCTGCATCTCCTTCAGCTTTTCCTCCGTCCAGCCGAGTTCCTTGCCGATCTGGAGGCAGAAGTTCGTGACGCGCCAGGTGTGGCCCACCGTATAGTGATCGCGCAGTTCAATCGAATTGGCCAGCACGATGAGCGTGTCTTCATACCCCTGTTCAATGTCACGAAGATACTGCGCATTGCGGATGGCGATGGCGGCGGGCCCGGACAGAGCGACGAGCAATTCGAGATCGCTCGAAACGAAGGCATTGGCCGTGCCCCGGGTGTCGACGTACACGACGCCGAGCCGGTCGTTCTGATGCGTCAGCGGCACGCACATGGCCGAAGCAATGTTCTGGCTGATGATGCTCGCGCCCGCCTCAAAACGGGAGTCTTCCGCCGCATCGTAGGTCAACACGGCTTCGCCCTTGTCATAGACGCGGTTGACGATGGTTGAACTGACGACGAAGTCCTCCACTTCGAGGCCGGTCTTCACGTACTCCTGAACCCATTCGTTCGAAGCGCCTTCGCGGAGCAGAATCACGCCGTTGTGTGCGGGCACCAGCGCGAAGATCTGATCCATGACCCGCGCAAAGAGCTTCGAGAGGTCCTGCTCGCTGGAAATGACCTGATTCGCCGTGTAGATGGCGCGCAGGCGTTTCTGCGCATCGCGCAGTTGCTGCTCTGTGGCCGAAGTCTCGGGCGCCTCGAAAATAGTCTGATAGATATTCTCCGCACTGGTCGCCTCGAGCCGTCCCTCGCGCCCCGCTTCAAAGCGCACGCCGCTGCGGACTTTCTCCTCTTTGTTCTCCGGAGGCTTGGCCTCCATTTCGGGCGCTTCGTAGCGGAGTTCCTGCATGCCGATACGGATGATGTCCCCGTGGGCCAGGCGATACTCCAGAATCCGCCGGGTGCCCACGAACGTGCCGTTGCCGCTGCCCAAGTCCCGCAGCATGGTCCCCTTGGCATCGCGCTGCACGAGCGCATGCTTTCGGGAGACCTGCAGATCGTCCAAATGGATGTCATTGTCGGGATTGCGTCCGATAGTCAGGCTGTCCGCAATCGCGAAGGCCTTTCCCCGCAGCGTTCCGGTGAGAACCACGAGTTGTTCTTGCGGCATCATTCATCTCCCCTTTGACACTGTGTAGGCAAGTTATAGCATGAAGCGCCCCGGAAACCAAGTCGATGGCGCTCCTCGCCTTCCCCCTTGAACGCTCCGGGGGATTCCAGACACAAGATATGGTATGTCGCGCTGAGAAGGATACAATCCGTGATGGATTATTGCTTGACAAGCCTCATGGCTTTCTCTACAATGGCGTGCCAGAGAAAAACGCTAAAGTCGACCCGGTCTTAGTGCCGATATATCAAGGGGATAGCAAGGGGTGGATGGAGGCGTGGGCATCGTGCGAAAGACGCGTTCAGGTGGTACAATGAGGGAACTTAGTGTGCAGCATTGGGGCGCGGGCCTGACGGCGATGACGCCCGGTCCATGCGAGTTCGACAAGAGGTGCCGAAATGGCTGAGATGCAATCCCCGGTGGAATTCTTTGCGCTGAAAGAGCAGCCTTTCGCGCCGACGGCCGATCCCGCCTATTTTTATGCCACGCGGGAGCACAAGGAGTGCTTGTTTCGCGTGTGGAACAGCATTGATGAGCGGCACGGCATTGTGGTGATTCTGGGGAACTACGGCACCGGGAAGACGACGCTGCTGCGCAAGCTGATTACGGGCATGGCATCGAATCCGGATCAGTACAGCACCGCCATCATCGGGTCGCCCATCCCCTCGTGGACGAGTTTTGCGCTGCTGGACAGCATCGTGCTCCAGTTCGGCCTGCATCCGGGCGAGCCATCCTTTGTGACGCACATGGAGACGTTGAACCAGTACTTGTTGAGCAATCGGGAGCGCATTTGCACGCTCATCATCGACGATGCCCAGAACCTGAACAAGCGCGGCCAGTTGGAGTTGCTCCGCCTCGTGCAGAATCTCGAGACGCCGCAACACAAGTTGCTCAACCTGGTTTTCTTCGCACAGCTTGAGTGGATGCCCGTGCTTCGGGCGGCGCCCAATTTCGCCCAGCGCATCAACATGACGTACACCCTCGGCCCGATAGCCTACGAAGAGACGCGGAATATGATCGAATTCCGGATTGCCCAGGCCGGCGGCATGCCCGGCTCGGCGCCGGAATTCGACGAGATTGCCGTGCGCGCCATTCATGCGTATTCGGAGGGCAGTCCGCGCCTTATCGTGAGCCTTTGCAGGAACGCGCTGCTTGTGGCGGCCCAGCTCCAGACGCGGCAGATCGGCCATGAGATTATCCTGCACACGATCGACCGCACCACGCTGCCCGAACCGGAGAAGCGCGCCCAGGTGGTGGCGGCCATCGCGGACGCGTTGCGCGGCGCCACCGGTGCAGTCCCGCAGGAAGAGGCCGCGCTGCGGGGAGACCGCACGACACGCGATCGGCTCACCCGTGAACAGCGCGCCGTCCAGATGTTGTTGAAATCCGTGAAGGATCGTCAACCCCAGGGTTCGGAGAGTCCATGAGAGCGGAAACCGACAACGAACACGACGGCTCTCTGGATGGCCAGGCGAATGCCTTGAACGGTTTCGCGGATGACATCAGCGGTTCGCTCATTGAGACGATCGAGACAGACGCGCGACTTCAGAGCGGCGTGCCCGGCGACAAGCGCGTTGGCGACCTCGACTTCATCCAGATGACCGGACTCACCCGTCCGGGAACCTCGATGCATCCCCAGGCGCCCGCGGCGCCGCCCGCGTCCGAGGATCTCGATCCCTCGCGCCCGGTGAGCTTCTTCGAGACCGGCGTGCGCGATGTGGATCACACTCTGTCGCCCGGCGCCATCGAGACCCCCCCCGCGCTCCGGGCCGACGGCTTGAGCGATTCCACGCGCCTGGCCGCGCCCTCCACGTCGGCTGCCGCGCTGAAGAAGATTGTGGCCGAGTTGGCCGAATCCCCGGGACTTTTTCCTGATGCCGGGCACGAAATCCAGGCGGAATACGCTGTGGCGGAACCGGAACCCGTTCCGGAGACGCCGCCGGCCGCCGCGGCCGAAGAGTCTTCCAGCCTCGATGAAACGCTGTCGCAACTGCTGTCGCAATTGCAGGCCGCGGAAAGCGCTTCGCCCCCGGCATTGCATGAGATTGCGGCGCCTGACACGACGGATGGCACCCGGGGCGCCGCGAACGCGGATCGGCGCCTTGCCGAAGCCGAGCAGTTGCTGCAGGAACTCGAACAGCAGCCGCGCGACTCGTCGGCGGATTTCTTTTCCGAATCGACCGCCCCGCCCCTTCGCAAGTATCGCTTTGAATGGCAGGATCCGGGTCCCCCCTCCGAAGAACCCGATCCCGAAGCCGAGAGCGAACGCCGGATTGTCTATGACTATTCGGCCGCGCCCGGCCGGCGCCGAATCACACGGCATCAACTTTCCCGTCAGCGCCGGCGTTTCATCCGGATATCGCTGGCCGCCCTGGCGGTGCTTGCGGCCTGTGCCGGGGCATACCTTGCGTACCACTATTACATTAACCCTGCAATCATGACGCCGGAAGAGATGATTGCGCTGGCCGCGAATCAGACGGCCGGGCGTGATTTTCAGAAGGCGTCCCAGACGTATCAGTGGTTTGTGAAGCGCTATCCCGAACATCCCTTCCGCCCGGAGGCCGAATTCGCGGCGGCCTGGTCTCTGCGGGCCGTCCCGGTTACGGGCCCGACGGCGGAGCTGCTGCGCAAAGAGGCGCTCGACCTGTTCGCGCGTTTTGTGCAGAACAACCCCGCAGATCCCCGCCGCGCCCGGGCGGAATCCGTGATGGGCATTATCCAGTATGAACTCGGCCAATATGAGCAGGCGATCAATTCGCTCCGCGATCCGGCGCGCCTGGCGCAGGATCCCAGTGCCGCGTTGCCCATGCTGCGCGCCCTGGCCGGCGCATATCGTCAAATTAACGATTTTGAGCACGCCGAGTCCGCCTATCTTCAAGCCGCCGTCCATCCCCGGAATTACAGTTCGGACGCCGATTATTTCGAACTCGGCGATCTGGCTGCCCAACGGGCAAAGAGCGTGGAAGACAAGACGGAACGAGCCAAGTTCCAGGCCAGCGCGCTGGATTACTGGAATCGTGCGACGCATGTGTCCGGCATCGATCCGAGTGTCCGCGAGGAGATTCAGAAACATATCGACCGCCTCAAGACGGAGACGGGATTGACCTTCGCCGCGGCGCCCGAGGCGCCGGCCGCCGCAGCCCCGGCGCCCCCGGAGACAGCGGCCGTTCCGGCGGAGGAGCATTCTGGCGCAACGCCTGTCGAGGAAACGGCCCCAACCCAGCAACACAAGGCGGATTCTGAATCATGACAACACTGCCGAGCCGCAAGAGGGACGTCTTCCCGACAAGCATGCGCCGTGCCGTTCTGCTGCTTCTGCTGCTTGCATTGCCATGGGCGGGACATTGTGCCGAGGAAGCTTCGTCCATTGCTTCGGGCGATCTGGTTTTCGTCAAGGTCACGCGCCATCCGGAATTGTCCACTTCGGTTCAGGTGGACGGAAACGGCAACATCTCCCTGCCGTATGTCGGTAATGTCGCCGTTGGCGGACTCAGCGAAGCCGAGGCGACGAGCCGCGTTGCGGGGGCGCTCGCCACGATACTCAAGAACCCGCACGTGACAGTCTCGCGCAGCGCCAGCGTGTCGATGCCGGTGAGTGTCGAGTCGGCACGCACGCCGCAGATGACGACGCAGGTCGTGCATCTGGATAATTCGAGCGCCGAAGTGCTCCAGAAGGCGCTTTCGGGCATGGCCAGCCCGGGCGGCAGCGTGAGCGCGGAAGTGGACACGAATACGCTGATTCTGACCGACACGGCCGAAGTGCTCCAGAACATGACTGCCGCGATCCGCGAGCTGGATCAGATGGAAACGCAACTCACCCAGGTGCACATCGAAGCGCGCATCGTTGAAGTGTCTTCCGAAGCCGTGAAAGAGATCGGCATCCGGTGGTCCGCCGTGGGCGACAAACTGACCGGGGGATACATCCCGGGCGCGCGCCAGGATGCCCGGTTGAACGGCGTTCGCACGTTCAATGATCCCACGTTCAACGAACAGATCGCGAACACGGACTTCCGGAACGGCGCAGGCGTTGGGCGGCGCTTTCTGAATGACGGCAACTTGGACCGCCGGCTTCAGGTGCCGGTGCAAGTGGGCGCGCCGGGAGAGATGTACCTGGGGTTCATGAACAAGGGCATTGACCTCGTCGCCCTGTTGGACGCGCTCATGGCGGACAACAAGGCGGAGATGCTGGCCAGCCCGTACATCCGAACTGTCAACCACAAGACCGCCAAGATCAAGATGACGCAGGAGTATCCCTTCACGGAATTGGGATCCGCGGGACTGAACGCCGTCGCATCCGTGAAATTCCTCGATATCGGCATTCAGTTGGATGTGACGCCGCACGTGCGAAAAGACCCCTCGGGCGAGGCCTACATTCAGTTGGAGTTGAAACCCGAGGTGTCCTCTGCCACCGGCGTGGCCAACGGCGTCCCCATCCGTTCCCTGCGCAGCAGCAACAGCGTCGCAAATGTGCGCGACGGCCAGACGCTTGTCATCGGCGGAATCGTCCAGCGCGATTCCCGCAACGTGAATCAGAGGGTGCCGGTGCTCGGGGACATTCCCGGCCTGGGGGCCTTGTTCAGACACAAGGAGAAGAGCAAGGGCAACACGGAACTGATGATCTTTGTCACGCCGAATGTCTGCGCGCGCCCGGAGAACGGCCCCGCCATGCGGGAATTGAATCTGACGCAAGTGGGCGACGCTCCCAAAGAGGCCCAGGAAGCCGTCCGCGAGAAACGGAAGGACTGAAGCAGCATGTCGCTGGACACTCCATCCTTCGAACACGCCTCGAAACAGGCCCGGGACAACCAGTTCCGTTTTGTGCTCCGCGTGCTGACGGAGCAGTGGCTGCTCATCGCTGTGTTCACCCTGGCGGGTTCGCTGGCGTTCGGAGGCTTGGCGTGGTTCCTGCGCCAGGCCAGCGTCGAGCGCTACAGCAGCTATGCGGAAGTTGTGGTAACGCCGTCTCCCTGGGAGCGGGAATTCCTCAAGGACATCGGCGGCCTTGCGGTCAGTGTGACCCCGCGTCTTCTCGTGGATCGCATCAACAAGCGATCACTGGCGGAAGAGGTGGTTCTCTCCCGGGTGCAGCGGGACATCGCCCAGGGGGGACCGCTCGGGCGGCTGACGGCGAAAACGGATTTTGACGAACAGGCGGCGGACGTCGAGAGCAAGCTCGCCCTCACGGCCCAGGATGACGTCCATCGGCTCCGCGTCGAAGTGACGAATTGCGCGGATCGTCCGGAGGCCGAGGAAATCGCGGAACTGGCCACCCGCGTCTTCATCGAACAGAGCCGCCAGACCACCCTGAAGGAAGGGGAGGAAACGCGGGAATTCGTGCTGAACAAGCTGGAGGAACTCCAGCGCCAGCTCTTTGCCGCAGAGACCGCCGAATGGGAATACAAGCGGAAGATGGGCTTCCAGACCTACGGCAAGGTCGACGAAGACATGGCGGAGTCGTACCAGGAACTCAACAAACTCAAGGCCACCAAAGAGGAGATCGCGTCCAAGCTCAAGGAGTCCGAAGCCGAGCTGGAAGCGAACGCCAGTCAATTGCCGCAATCGCTGGAACACGTCTCCGATGCCGTGGTGGATCAGCTCTTCAGCGAGCTGAACACGCTGCTCCAGGAAAAGCTGTCCATGAGCGCGGAGTATCAGCCCAGCTTCCCCGGATTCCAGGACGTGGAAGAACGCATCCGGCAGAAGCAGGAGGCCATCGCCGTCGCCCTCGAACAACTCGACACCGGGGTGACGGGTGGAAGCAATGTGTGGCGCCACCGCCAGGAAATCTACCGGAAGCAGATGGAGCTCCGCACGGAACTGACGGGCGTCGAAGTGAAGGCGGCCTCGCTTGAGCGCCTGCTCGAAGACATGGTCCCCAGGATTCCCGAACTGGCCAACAAGAACCTGGAATACGAACGGCTGGTTCAGGAAACCCAGAGCATCCGCGAGCAATTCAACAAGCTTCGGGACCGGGAGTGGAAACTGCGCTCGGCCATCGGCCAGGGCTCGGCGGAGATTGAGCGCTTTGAACCCGTGCGAAAAGCCACGATGCTCCCCATGGGCGGAAGCACGAAGCTGTGGGTGAACTTCCTCATCGGCGCCATCCTGGGATTCATCGGCGCCTTCGGCTGGGTGCTCATGCTCGAATTCAACGACACGTCCATCCGCAATGTGGACGACGTCGCGGAGTACATCGGGCTCGAAGTGATTGGCACGATTCCGCGCATGCGCTTCGGACGGCCCCACGGCCAGCACCGGCGCCGCGCCACGTATGTCACTACAGTCGACGAGGAACAGAACGACGCCTGCATCGTCACGCAGCACGATCCCAAGTCGCCCATCTCGGAGGCCTATCGCGCGCTGCGCACGAACTTCCAATTCTCGACGATCAAGGACAATCCCCGGACCCTCATGCTGACCAGCGCGGTGCCGGGCGAAGGCAAGACGACCACCGCCGTCAACATGGCCGTAACCATGGCCGATTTCGGCATGCGCGTCCTGATCGTGGATACGGACTTGCGGCGCCCGAACGTCCATCGCGTCCTGCGCATGAAGCGGGGCCCCGGCCTGGCCGATGTGTTGCGCGACGGACTGCCGCTGGAAAGCGTCATCCGCCCCACGCGCATCCACAACCTGTGGACGATCTCGAGCGGACGCGTCCCGCCGAACCCCTCCGAACTCATCGGATCGGAGCGCATGACGGAGGTCATGAAGGAACTCGGCGCCGAATTCGACATGGTGATTTGTGACGCCCCCTCCGTGCTCGTGGTCACGGACCCCGTTTTGCTGGCCACTCACGTCGAAACCTGCATCATGGTCGTTTCCACGAGCAATGTCCGCCGCGAAACCGTGATTCGCGCGAACAAGCAGCTCCAGGCCGCCAAGGTGAACGTGGTCGGCGTGGTGCTGAACGGCCTGGAAACGACGCGCCGTCATTATTACTACTATTACTACTATTACGATGACAGCGGGCGGGGCCGGCGGCGCTGGTATCACTTCAACTGAGCGCGGGCTGATCCAGCATGGCGTTGTTTCGTTCAGAGCGCGGCATCGGCCGCGGCGAAGTCCCGGAGAGCCGGCTCGAAGTGCCGATCTTCGCGCTCTTCATGCTGGTGTGCGCCGGCATACTGGTCGCCATTCATCTCCGCTTCGGCAACATGAGCCTGACCCTCGCCTTTGCCGTGAGCATGCTGGTTTTTGGCATTACGGCGGTCCGGGTGGAATTCGGGGTCTACATCCTGGTCCTCGCCATGCTGCTCAGTCCCGAGATTGTGGCGGACTCCTCTTCGGGGGAGCACAGCGTGAATGTCCGCTACGACGACCTGTTGATCGTGGTCATCTTCCTCGGCGTGATGGTCAAACTTGTCTTTGACGGCCGGTTCCGGCCGTGGCGTCCGAGCCCCATCAATGCGGGCATCTTCTCGTACTACGGCGTTTGTGTCGTTTCCACGCTGCTGGCGCTCGAACGCAACCTGGGCGCCTGGCATCGTCAGGACGCCTTCTTCGTCATGCTGAAGATGCTGGAATTCTACATGATCTTCTTTCTGGTGGGCCACGCGATCCGGAATCTCAGCGACATCAAGCATCAACTGGTCCTGTTCTTCCTCGTCGCGTTGATTGTGTGCGGATACGCCGTCTCGACCATCTCGACGGAGATGCGCGTCGGCGCCCCGTTCGATGAGGGCGGCACGGAGCCCAACACGCTCGGGGGCTATCTCACGGTGATCATGTGCGTGGCGCTGGGCTTGTTCACCCAGGCGCGGGGATGGCCGCGCAAGGCTCTGTTCCTGGGGATTATCCTCCTGGCCTTTCTGCCGTTTCTGCACACGCTCTCGCGTGCTTCGTACGTTTCGCTCGTGGTGGGGACCGTGGCGATCAGCCTGGTCAGCCGCAAATTCTACATCCTGATCCTGCTGGGCGTTGTCCTGGCCAGTTCTTCGATCATTATGCCGGAGAAGGTCAAGGAGCGGGTGCTCTTCACGTTCCAGGCCGGTCACGGCGAGGACGTCAGTGTCGGCGGGCGGGATCTTGGACTCCAGGTGGACAAGTCCACCAACGAACGCATTCTCGTGTGGCGAAAAGTGGGCTTCATCCTGAAACTGGGGCCGCAGTTCCTGCTCCTGGGTGCGGGCGTGGCCTGGGAATCCGTCCTGGACAGCCAATACGCCCGAATCATTCTCGAAACCGGCCTGCTCGGAATATTGGCCTTCGCCTTCATGCAATACCGGATTCTGAAAACGCTGCGCGAAGCCTACCGCTGGACCGACAGTTGGCTGGCGCGCGGCATCGCCATGGGAGTCTTCGGGGCGGCCATCGCGCTGATCGTCCACGGCGCCGGCACCATCTCCTTCCTCATCGTGCGCATCATGGAACCCTACTGGTTCCTGGTGGCTGTCTGCGTCGTCATCCGCGAAGAAGCCCTCGAAAAACACTACGCGCGCTATCTCGCGCAGAAACAGCGGTCGCAGGCCCCCCCCGCCGTGGCCACGGTTCCCGTACCCAGCCCGCAATCGAACCCTGCCTGAACCGCGCTTCAATTCGGGGACGTCACCGCCTGGTGGCAGGATTCCATGATTTGCCCACGCGCATCCTGCGCGTAGTGCGGGAAACCGCCTTTCCGTTCAGCAGGCCTGGGGATTCCGCAGACGGAATCCCCTCCGGGCGGGGCCCTTCCCCGCAGTCCGCAATCTAGTGGTCGCTGCGGCTCTTGATGCTGTCGAGGCGGGGCACGGAGTAGGTGCCAAGGAGGAGTTGGTCGAGGGTGCTGACGTCGGTGGCGTATTCCCGGGCGTGATCGAGGTCGATCTTGCCTTCCTTATACATCCGGTAGATGTACTGTTCGAAGATGAAGGAGTGGGATACGGTTTGCTGCATGCCGATCCGGATAAGGTCGGAATCGCCGGAGGTGATGCCGTCGCCAATCGCCTTGACGTCGTTGAACATGATCTCGAGTGCGGGGAGCCGTCCCCCGCCGACCTTGGGCACGAGGCGCTGGGAGATGACGCAGCGCATGCAGTCGCGGATCTGAAGCTTGACGAGGTCGCGTTCAATGGGATTGAAGAAGCTCACAATGCGGTTCACTACCTCGCTCGCGGTGTTGGCGTGCAGGGTGCTGATGACGAGATGGCCCGTGGCCGCCGCGTTGATGGCCGCGCGGATCGTGTCCGGATCGCGCATTTCCCCGATGACAATGACGTCCGGGTCGTGGCGCAGGGCGCCGGTGACGGCGTCATTGAATGTGGCGACGTCGGTGCCAAGGCTGCGCTGCGAGATCACGGATTTCTTGTTGACGTGAACGTACTCGATGGGGTTTTCGATCGTCAGGATGTGCATGGCCTTGTGGGAATTGATGTAGTCCACGAGGGCCGCCACGGTGGTGGTCTTGCCGCTGCCGGTCATGCCCGTCACGAGCAGCAGTCCGCGGGCGAGATTGGCCAGCCGCGTCATGATGTCCGTGGGAATGCACAACTCCTCGAAGGAGGGGATGACCTCGGGCAGGAAGCGGAAGGTCATGTGGGGCGCGCCGGCCTTGATAAAGGCGGACACGCGGGAATGCCCCATTCCCACCTGATGATAGTTGAAACTCGTCTGTTTGTGGTCCTCGAATTCCTTCCAGTACTCCTTCGGCGCAATCTCTTTCAACAGGCTCAGGATCTGGACGGAAGAAAGCGAGCCCATCAGTTCGGAATGATGGGTGTCGCCATCGATGCGGAAGACGGGATTGACGCCCGGCGACAAGTGAACGTCGCTGGCGCGGTATTGGATCATCGCCTGAAACAGCAGTTCCGTGCTCACCCGGTCGACCCGGTAATTCTCGCCTTGCGCGCGCCAGACCTCCGGCAGTTTCAGGCAGCCGCACAAGCGATCAACCATCTCGAGCGTTTCCGGCACGAACGTGCCGCCCACCGGCGGACAATGGATGGTGGCCACGCTGTTCTCGAGGTGCACCGAGCAGCGTTCCGGATGCTCGTCGGCCAGGGCCTTGAGCGCCTGCCCCGTCTTTTCGTTCGTGCGGATGCGCAGCATGTAATTCTGGAATTCCCCCTTGAACTCCGGCCGCTCCGCCGTCACCGTGAGCAGTTCAGAATGGGCGGAAACCTTGCGCGGAATGCCCTGGGTTCTGCGCAGATGCTTTTCGACGAGGCCGACGACCGTGCGCACCGACTGCTGCTGACCCGTGCCCAAGACCATTTCCATCATGGCTGTACTCCCCATCCCGCGTATTCTGTTGCTTGCCGCATGATAGCCTGTTGTGCCACTCAAATCAAAACAGGCCTAAAGCTTTCGCACTATTCGTCAAAATACCTCTGCTTCGCTTGAAAACACAGTTCCGCCTTTGCTAACGTTGGGAGTACACACAACGGGTTGTATACAGGCCCACCATTTCTTCCGGGACCGCGGAAAGGGAAAGCATATGACGAAGATCCTGGTGCTCGACGGAATCAGCGACGAGGCAGTGAGCATTTTCAAGGAGGCCGGGTTCGAGGTGGATGTGAAGCCGCCCCAGAAGCCCGCGGAGTTGAATGCGATTATCGGCGGCTATGATGGCCTGGTGGTGCGCAGCGCCACGAAGGTCACGGCCGACGCCCTCAAGAACCCCGGAAAGCTCAAGGTCATCGGGCGGGCCGGCGCGGGCACGGACAACATCGACAAGGATGCGTCCACCCAGGTGGGCGTGGTGGTCATGAACACGCCGGGCGGCAACACGATCTCGACCTGCGAACACACGTTCGCCCTGCTCTTTGCGCTGTGCCGCAACGTGCCCAGCGCGCATCAGTCCATGCAGGAAGGCCGCTGGGACCGCAAGAAATACATGGGCACGGAACTGTGCGGGAAGACGCTCGGCATCCTGGGCGTGGGCCGCATAGGCGGCGCGGTGGCCAAGCGTGCCCAATCCTTCGAGATGAAGGTGCTGGCCTATGACCCGATCCTCACCCAGCTCAAGGCGGAAGCGCTCGGCGTGGAACTGGTTCCTCTGGAGGAACTGCTGGAACGCTCGGACTTCATCACGGTGCACGCGCCGAAGACCGAGAAGACCAACAACATGGTCCGGATGGAACAGCTCAAGCGGATGAAGCCCGGCTGCCGCATCGTGAATTGCGCGCGCGGCGGCATCAT
>CAILVY010000023.1 GCA_903837785.1 Candidatus Hydrogenedentota bacterium | reverse complement strand
CTTTCCGTCCGATGCCATTACCTTTTTGAACTCTGGCCACTGTTCAACAATCTTTCAGGATGTATTCGAGAAATATCATCGAGAAAGACAACGGATTCCAAGCTGGGCTAATACATGGGTGTGCCTATTCATTGATGAATTCTCGTACATTTACAACTGGATCGTTGAGGGGCTTGTTCCAACTTCATTTATGCAGTTCTGGAAGGCCGTCTTACAGGCCGGATATTTCAGCGCATTTATTGTGGGCCAAGACTTTATGCAGCGATTTATTGACTTTTTTCCAAATGAACTTCAGGCAATGGGACCCAGACGAATTAGTTACCTCGAAAGCCGATATGCTGAAGACTTAATTCGAGAGCCTATGATCCGAGTTCTCAACAAGAACCCCTATCAAGGGGAGGCCATCCAGGAGATCATTCGTCTTACCGGAGGTAGCCCATGGTATATTCAGATCGTGTGTGACCGCGTTGTTCAGTACATGAATAGAGAGCGTCTTTTGGCAATTCGCGATGCTGATATCTCTGAGATACTTCGGAAGGAGCTTCTTTCTGGTAGTGATCCCTTAACGCGTGACAAGTTTGATAATCTTCTTTCTTCAGGGGATAATTCCGCTGATATATTTCCTGTTGAGCATGTTCTTGCGGTATTGGATGCCATAGCATTGAATAGCAGGACGGGCGACTGCGCAGAAAGTAGCATTTCTATCGAGGGTGTCAAGGTTCCTGCTGTTTTGGAAGACTTGGTAAAGCGGGGCGTGTTAACTCGTGCTTCTGAACGATATCGGATAAATGTGGAGCTTTTTAAGGAATGGCTGATACACAATCATTAACAAGCAAGGGCAACCCCTTTTGTTGTATGGGCCGTATTGTTGAAGGGCAATATTATATCCCCAGAACTACACTTGCGAAGCTCTTGGATTCGCGTCTACTCATTCAAGATGCTGTGGGTGGGAATATCGCAGTTGTTGGTCTGCCACGAAGTGGAAAAAGCACTTGTGTCTATAATGAGATCATCCTGCGGGAAAAGGAGTATGTGGCAAAGAAGAAGGTTCCGATGTGGTTTGAGCTAGCCTCGCATGTGCCCGTTTCGGACAATGGAAGCGGATTCTTCAGTAGCCTTGTGAGGAAATGCTCGCGAGTGCTGGAAGACAATGATTTATTGGACAAAAAAGTTGATGCACAGGCTAATCGAGTCGAAAATGCTGGTAGCAATTGGGAGAGTGTCCGGTCTGAATCTGAGCGATTCTTCGAATTGGTTCGCCGAAGCGGATATTCGGTTGTTGCGGTAATTGATGAATTTGACGCTGCAAGAAAGCTTTTTGAGTCAAATTCTTCTTGCTTACGTGCGTTCCGTGACCTCTGTTCTTTCCCCCAATTTGGCTTTACTTGTGTTACTACATCGCGTAGGTACCTCCGTGATATTGAAGCTCAAGCTCACGGAGGACAATCCACTCTTGCCTGTGTGTTTCATGAATTCTGCCTGCCTTTGTACTCTGAGGATGAGTTGTGCGTCTTTTGGCATAGATTAGGTTCTTGCATTGATTCTGTTGTTCAAGCAAGAGTCCAAGAATATTGCGGTCGTTATCCATTTTTATTAGACGCACTTGGTTTTCAGATATGGCAAAAAGGTGGGTCCGATCTTCATACGTGCTTCAAGGCGGCCCAGATAGATTTTTTGAATTGTTTTGACGCGATATTGAATGTTCTTGATGAAACGGGACTTTATAGTAAGCTCGTGGAAGTGTTATTTGGACCAATCGTGTCTTTGCGTAATGAGGATGTAAGTCGCTTAGAGACAATCAACCTAATTCATTACAGCTCTAACAATAGCGTGTGGGAGTCTTTTTCAAAGGTTTTTGAAGAATATCTTTCGTTCAGATATCGTGAGCGCGATACGGATTCTCAGCTTTGGCCTGAGTACAGCAGATGTATTAAGACTGTACGTGACATGGTTACGGATGTTTTGCGTAAGCCCTCTTTGTCTTGGGAGGATCAGCTTCTAAATAGCCAATATCCGAAGCTCCAGGAACTAGTGGCAGAATGTGAGAGAAAGAGAGCCAAGGAAGTCGATCATTTTGGCACGGCGAGGCACATACCTCTCAAGGATTATCTTGACTTGCCTGAGGTATCGACAATCATTAACACACTGTGGGAATCTTATTTTCAGGGCGTGCTTGGTCTAGTTGGTATTACAAAGAAGAAGTGGAATGGTTATGTTGAGGGGATAATCGCCATTCGTAATCCTAATTGCCATGTCCGCTCCCACGCGAGTTCGAAAGCCGATCTTGAAATTGCTACCGGTTATTGTACAAAGCTTCAGGAGTTATGTGAAGTATATTTTCGTGATGCTCGAAAATGATTATGGCCGGCCCGTAACCTTGGTCCGAGTGGCGGGCATAAATGTTAAGTGCCTAAGGTTCGGATAGACTATTGTTGTTTCGTTACAGTGCGCCATTAAAGGAGTCGATCTGATCTTGCCACCGGTCCGGCAACCCGTTCCGCAGCTTGGCCATAGAGAGGCCATATGGCTCATTGCCGTCTAGAATGGACTCGACGATGTCGGGCGACAGCAGGGCGAAGCGGATGAGGCGGTTGACGTAGGAGATGTCAAGATTGAGGCGGGAGGCGAGTTCGGTAATTGAGACGACTTGGCCGGAATCGATGGCGTCAAGCCAGCGGTGGGCGCGGGCGACGGCAAAGACGAGTTTTTCGTTTTCGGATGACCGGGTGACCATCGACTTTTCCGGCGATTGGGAATGCCTCACGAGAATCTGTCGCCGGCCCTGGCGGTGTTTGTACTGGATGGGCACGCGAATTTGAAGAACACTGCCGTCGTCGGTGAGCGTCCTCGTGATGGCATTTGTCTGCCCTTCGATACTGCTCATGAATCCCTTCCTCTCAATTCTGCGTTAACTCGGCGGCGATAATGCCGTGGTCGGCGCGCACACTGATCTCGATTTCGCCCTCGTGCAGGATCACCTTGTCCAGCAACAGGCGCATGATGCGCTCCTGCTCGCCGGGGAACAGGTTGTCCCAGATTGGCTTCAGGTACGACAAGGCAAGGGCAATTTGCTGTTCGTTTAGCTTGGGTGCCTCACGTCCCGCAGTGGCAGATGATAATCTTGATTGCCTTGTCCCGTGATGAGGCCATGCAATCTTCGCCTTGTATAGTGCCGCAAGCCAATGATGACAAGTGGCTGCGTCATTATCCAGCAGCATTATGCCGGAGACGCGCTTGACAGACGTGGAACACCGGGGACAGCCTCGTCTGCGCGTTGCTGTGCTTGCGGCGGTCCCGGATTTTGAGGGGGGTTGATTCTGTCCGGAGGACCGGCTATGTTGCAGTGTGCGTGCGGGATGGCGGGAGTGGACGCACAGGAATGGGTGGCTGTTCCGCCGCTTCCGCGTGGGCGGGAACGACGACCAGAGGAGCAAGGAGCGTTTATGCCGGTAAGCACGTCGGCCCATATCAGCCATTGCGTGTCGAAGATCATCGAGGTGCAGCCGAGGTCCGTGCTGGACGTGGGCTGCGGGTTCGGGCTGTGGGGTTTTTTGTGCCGGGAGTACCTGGATGTGTGGAACGGGCGGGTGCAGCCGGAGGAGTGGCAGGTCCGCATTGACGGGATCGAGTTGTTCGAACCGTATATCCAGGCGCATCACCGGGCGCTGTACAGCAGCATCCGGATTGCGGACATTCGCGAGGCGGTTCGGGAGATTGGGGAGTATGACCTGATCCTTGCGGGGGATGTGATCGAGCACCTGGACAAGGCGGACGGGGAGCGGGTCGTGGAGCAACTTTATGGTCGGGCACGGCGGGCGCTGATCGTGAATATTCCGCTGGGTCCGGGCTGGGAGCACCCGGAGCAGTACGGGAATCCGGGGGAACTGCACCGCAGCCAGTGGGAGGTGGAGGATTTTCTCGGGTATCCGCATGAGGCGCAGTATTACGAAATGCTCTGCGGGCAGTATGGGTCGTTCTTCTGTTCGAAGGACGTTCCCGCGCACGCGCGGGCGGGCAGTCTGCGCGCCGCCGGAGAATACAAGGAGTCCAGGGGCGACGCCGAGGGGGCGATCCGCTGCCTGAAACAGGTCCATGCCCTCGCGCCGGACGATGAGCAGTGCGCGATACTGCTGACGGACCTGCTCTTGCAGCGGGGGGACGCCAACGGGGCGATTGCGGTGCTCGAAGCGGCGATCGCCGCCCGTCCCGCCTATCACTACGGCCGCTACATGCTTGCCCGGCTCCTCGTGGCGCTGCACCGGAACGCCGAGGCGCAGGACGCCCTGAGCGCCCTCTACGCGCAGCCGGGCGCACCGCAGGATGTGATCGACAAGGCCCGCGCGCTGATGGGCTGATGGGCGGATGGGCGCGCCGCCGTTTACGGGGGCGGGGGCGTGAGCCGGGCGCGGAGCCGGTCGAATCCCTCCTGCCAGCGCGTGGCCTGATCCGGGGTGAGCATGGCGGAGATATCCGCGCGGAGTTGATCCAGTTCCTGGACGATGCGCGGGCGTGCGTCGGCGCGGATGGCGTTCATTTTCCTGAGATGATCTTCGAGGATGGCGTGCAGTTGTTGGCGCTGGCGGGCATCGAGTCCGAGGCGCCAGCGCATGTGCCGGGAGACGAGATTGGGGACGTTGTCGGGGTGCTGGATGTTGTAGACGAGCCGGTTCCAGAGGAGGTGCGTGGTGGCCACGCTGCCGATGACGATGCCGCAGGCCAGGATGAGCGTGCAGGCGAGCGACATGAGCAGCCAGCGGCGGCGTGGTTTGGGAAGGGGCTGGGGCGCGGGGGATTCGGTAGTTTCCATGGGAGTACCTCGTGTTAGAAGGGCGCGGCCGCGCCGAAGAGGGCGGTGACCGGGTCCGTGATGGTCTGGATGAGGAAGAAGCCGTAGGCGAGGGCCGTGAGCGCGGCGGCCAGGGAGCCGGCCGAAAACACGAGCAGCGGCGCGGACGCGCTGAGGGCGCGGGCGCGCAGCGTTTCGAGGACGCGGTGGGTCACGTCGATGGGCGGCGGGCTTTCCTCGCGTGCCCGCGCGATCAAGGCGTCGATGCTTCCGTGGGTCTGTTGCATGGGTCAGTCTCCTGAAATGCCCGCCTCGACGAGCAGCCGCTTCAGCCGGTTGCGCGCGCGGAAGGCGCAGACTTTGACAAGTGTGCGGCTCCAGCCGGTCCGTTCCGCGATTTCCTGGGTCCCGCACTCCTCGAAATATTGCAGCGTGAGCACAAGGCGATCCCGGGGCGGCAACTGTTCGAGGAGGCGGAAGAGGTACTGCGCCGCTTCGGAGGGGGAGGCGGTTTCGGCCTCGGGCGGCGGCTGCATCTGTCCGTGCAGGGCGCCCGCGAAGGCACGTTCTCGCGCGACGTTCCGCCAGTGCCGGTAGCCCACGCGGGTGGCGATGCGCCGCAGCCAGTGCAGGAAGGGGGCTTCGCCCTTGAAGCCGCGCAGGCCGAGATAGGCCTGGACGAAGACTTCCTGCACGAGTTCCTCGAGCAGGACGCGGTCGCGCGTGAAGCGGAGCATCTGCCGTGCGATTTCGGGCTGATAGCGCCGCACGAGCCGGGCAAAGGCGTCATCGCGGCCGAGGAGGCTGGCGGCGATGTCGCGCCGGTCCTCATCGGTTACGTGCGGGTTCATGCTGCCTTGTGTCTCCTGCATCACCCACGCAGGGAATCTTCGGACGGCGGCGGGTGCACTCATGTGGACGCCTCGCGGTGCCGGTCATTCTTGCGCAACGGGGATGTCTGAGGCAATGCGGCGGCCGGAGCCGCACCCGTATCGTCGAATTCCGGTGTCATGACCGCGTCACTCACGAGGCGATGCCCGGGCGCACGTCGAAGATATGGAGGATGGCGGCCAGCACGGGGGTCACGGGCGCGGGCCCGGGGAATTTCACAAAGGCGACGTGGCCGTCCATGTAGAGCACGTTGGACCCGCCGGGGACGTGGTTGAATCGGGCGACATCCGTCGAGACGTTGTCCCACATCACGAAGATATCGCTTTGCGCCCTGGCGCTGGCGGCCGGGTTGTTGATGTCCGTGATGAGGAATCGCTCGATGCCCTCGCGCAGGCGATAGACGGTATCGCCGCCGCCATTGCCCGCGCCGCGGGGCACACTGCGGTCCTGATCCACTTCGTTTCGGAAGCCGGACGGGTCGATGGCCAAGGCATAGGGGACGAGGGCGTAGAGCAGGCTGGCCAGCGTCTCGATTAGCTGTTCGGGCCCTTCCGTGAATCGGGGGTCAATCTGATTCAGGCCGACGATGTTGACGAGGTTTGCGATGGAGTCGAGGTCCTCTGTTGGGTCGCCCGTGTTGAGGCGGTCAAAGACCACGCCGAGATAGGAGTAGCTTGCGTCGATGGCCTCGACGCCTTCCTGCCGGTTGCCTTCGAGTTTGAGCGGCAGCGTCAGCCGCCCCTGGGCGTCGTAATGATCTTCGAGGCGATCTCCGGCGTCCGACGGGCAGAAGGCGATGGCCGGGTCGGTGAGGTACTCGGGATAGACGGCATCGACCAGCGGCCCAAACGCGATGCACGCGCGGTCGTTGCAGGCCAATTCGAGTTCCATCGCGGGATAGCGGTTGGACCGGGATTCGCCCGAGTACATCTTGTAGACGAGCGCCCATTGTTTGAGGTTATTCTGGCAACTGGCGCGTCGTGCGGATTCGTGGGCGCGGGCCAGGGCGGGCAGGAGGATGGAGGCCAGGATGCCGATGATGGCGACCACCACGAGCAATTCGACCAGCGTGAAGCCTTTCTTCAACATGGCATTTCTCCCTGAGTCAGTTGGCGCCGATGAGTCCGCGCAGCGATTCCATGCGCTGCATGCGGTCTTCGCGCATGGCGTCGAACCTGGCGCGTTGTTCTTCCGTCAGGATCCCCCGGATCTGATCGGCGAAGCCTTGAAGTTTCTGCCGTCCGGCCGCGATGCGGGCGGCGGGATTGCCGGCGTTCTGCCGGCGGTGTTCGCGCAACTCGGCGCGGAAGCTTACGAGCATCTGGCTGAGTTGGGCGGTTTGATCGTCTGAGAGTCCGAGCCGCGTCTTCAACTCCCCGGCACGGCGTCCCGCGATGATCTCCTCCTGCCGCTCGGGATGCAGCGTCAGTTCGGAGGGGCCCTGAGGGCGCGGTCCCGAGACGTAGCCGAAGAGGATCAGGGCGGCACAGGCCAGCGACAGGCCCGCCCCGGCGCCGGCAAGCGTCAGCTTGGCCTTCCTGGACAGGTTCTTCCGTTTCATGGCGAGTTTTCCTTGCGTTCACCGGGGTAGTGCCGCGGAGCGGCGTCACGGTTACAGTGCCGTTTCCGAGTTTCACGGTGCTTGTGGCACAATCGGTGCCATGGCGAGGGATGGCGTGGGAGGCCGCAAGGCCGAAAGGAGTGGACCCGATGCGCGTGTGCATTCTGGCGCTCGCAAACCCCCTGTTCTGGACGCGGCACTATGTGGATGCGTTCCGGGAATGGGGCGAGGTGCTCACGGTGGGGCCGGCGTTCGGGCCGGAGTACCTGGTTACGCTGGGAATGGATGCCCTTCCTCCGTGGGCCAAGGCGAACGATATCGCGCTGGACCTGCCGGGGGTGGACCTTGCCGAAGTCCTGCCGCGGGGCTGGGAACCGGACCTGATCGTGGGGATATCGGATTTTGGCCGCCCGCTGAATCCCAACATGCAGCGCTTCGCCTGCCCGAAAGCGTATTTGAGCATCGACACATGGCAGAGTCCGCTCGACTACTTTGATGCCCGCCGCTACGATTTTGTTTTTTCGGCACAGCGCGAGTTCGTGCCGCGGCTGCAGGCGACGGGTTCGCGCCGGGTGCGCTGGCTGCCTCTCGGCTGCAATCCCGCGGTGCACCATCCCGCGCCGGTGAGCAAGACGTGTGACATTGCGTTTGTGGGCGCACTGGTGTCCGGGGTGCACGAGGAACGGCGGCGGCTGATCGATGCGCTTCAGGCGCGTTTCAAAGTGCGGGCGTATCAGCGGGTCTATGGGGATGCGATGTGCCGGGCGTGTTCGCGCGGGCGGCTGGTCTTCAATCATGCGGCCGTGTCGGACCTGAACATGCGGGTCTTTGAAGCCCTTGCGATGGGCTGCGTGCTGTTGACGAACCGGGATTCGGCGCGCAACGGCCTGCTTGACCTTTTTGAGGACGGCACCCACCTGCTGGTTTATGACCACGAGGAGGACCTCGTGGCGCTGTGCGAGCGCTATCTGGCGGATGAGGCGGCCAGGATGCGCATCGCCGAGGCGGGCCGGGCGGAGGTGCTGGCGAAACACACGTACTCGCAACGGGTTCAAACCCTGCTGTCCGTCATCGCGGAAGAGGTGCCGGGTTTTCCGCGGCCCACGTCGCGCCTGCCGCAGCAGGGCTTGGCGCTGACGGACTATCTGCCCGCCGCGCCGGGGATTGCGGTGGACCTGGGCATGAGCCTGGGCGGGGAATGCGCCGCGGTACGGCGTCGCGGCGCGCGCGCGCTGATCGGGTTGGGAGCTGCCACGGCGGAGAAGGACGGGCCGTGGGACGAGACGGGGGTCTGGCCGGGTTCCGGTCCGTACCCGGCGCAAGCGGATGCGGTACTGGTGAATTCTCTGGCGGCCTTGCCGGCGGCGCCGGCCGAGACGCTGCGCTTTGCGCACGGATTGCTCGGCGAGGGGGGGGTGCTGCTGCTGCGGATGACGGAAGCGGAGTTCCGGGCGCAGGGGCTGAGTTCGGACCCCGACACGCTGAGCCGGTGGCTGCGCGCGCTGGACTTCCACCTGACGGAACTGGTTCAGGTTGCGGCCCCGTCCGGGCCGCAGGGGGGCTGCTACGTGCTCAACGCGCGGAAGCGCACGCGGCGGCTATGTGACGTGGTGGACGAGGGTCTCCGCCACATTCCGTTTGAGAACAAGGCCATTCGCGACTTTGTGGCGCAATTGCCGCCGGACGCGTAGCAGGAAGAAGGCTTGGGGCCGCCTGACCCCGTGGATCAAGCGGCCCCGAATCTATGGGTAACGCGCGCGAGGCGCGGTGAACCCGTTTAGTACATGTCGCCCATGCCGCCTCCCGGAGGGCCCGCGGGGGCCTTCTCGGGTTCGGGGATTTCGGCAATGAGGACTTCGGTCGTAAGCAGGAGCGCGGCAATGCTGGCCGCGTTCTGCAACGCGCTGCGGGTGACCTTCGTCGGGTCGATGATGCCGGCCTTCAGGAGGTCTTCGTAGTCGCCGGACTCGGCATTGTAACCGACCGCGCCCTTCTTCGCACGGACGTTCTGGACGACCGTGGCGCCCTCGGCGCCGGCGTTCTCCGCCAACTGCCGCATGGGCTCCTCGAGCGCGCGCAGGACGATCTTCGCGCCGACAGCTTCGTCGCCGTCGAGCTTGAGGCCGTCCAGGGCGTCTTGCGAGCGAAGCAGCGCGACGCCGCCGCCCGGAACGATGCCTTCTTCGACGGCCGCACGGGTGGCGTGCAGGGCGTCTTCGACGCGGGCCTTCTTCTCCTTCATCTCGATCTCGGTGGCCGCGCCGACATTGATGACCGCGACGCCGCCGGCAAGCTTCGCCAGGCGTTCCTGCAGTTTCTCGCGGTCGTAATCGGAGGTGGTCTCGTCGATCTGGCGGCGGATCAGGTTGATCCG
>CAILVY010000022.1 GCA_903837785.1 Candidatus Hydrogenedentota bacterium | reverse complement strand
CAATTTCAAGGGGTCGAGTCCGGTTTAAGGACCCCTGGAGCCGGGCACCGGTCAAGCGCGCGTCGAATCAGAGGCTCTCTTGGGCTTTCTCAAGATTGGCCCCAGGCCAGGGTCGGGACTTTCCACAGGAAGGGAAGGGTCTCGCGCGTAAAGTTCTGTCTGCAGGGAAGATATCGCGCGCGGCTTATTCGCGGGCCTGTCAAGAAACGGATCGCCCTTTTGCATAGTCTGATTCCAGTGCCGTATACTTCGTGCGCTGTTTGGCGAAGGAAGTGCCTGTGAACGACTTGAATCTACCTGAAATCCTGCTCCAGTTTCTCTGCTTGCTGTTCTCGCTGTGTGTGCACGAGTCCGCCCACGCCGCGATGGCGGACCGTTGCGGGGATCCGTCCGCCCGCTTCCTCGGGCGCATCAGCCTGAACCCCTTGCGTCATATCGATCCCCTGGGCACGGTGATCCTCCCGCTGCTCGCCATGATGACGAACCTGCCGATGTTCGGTTGGGCGAAACCCGTGCCGTTCAACCCCCGGAACCTCCACAACATTCGCCGTGACCCGGTCTTCATATCTCTGGCCGGCCCCGCGTCCAACTTCCTGCTGGCGCTCGTGGCGGCACTTGCCCTCCGCGTTGTGGCCGTGCTGTTTGGCGCCGCGCCGGACCTGGAAATACTTCATATTCTGATCACGGTGCTCCAGTTCCTGGTGCTCATCAACCTGGTGTTAATGCTGTTCAACCTGATTCCAGTGCCGCCGCTCGACGGCCACCACGTGCTGGGCTACTTCCTGCCGCCCTCCGGCCAGCGGGCGCTTGAACAGATCGGGCCGTTTGGCTTGTTGATGGCGTTGGTCCTCTTGAATCAATTTCACATACTCGATGTGCCGCTAGCCTATCTGCGCACCATCATGCACATCATCGCGTTTTACGGCACGCCGCTCTGGGGCGTGTGACGCGGCGCGATTCCCGTTTCTTCCCCTGACTCTGCTATAATCCCCCTGTTTTCCCTATACTTTTGAATGGGATTCCCCGTTTTTCACTGTCACAGGAGCAGAACATGGACCTGCCGAAGAAGTACGAAGCCCATCAGACCGAAGAGCATTGGCTGCGCTTTTGGGAAACGCAGAAGACCTATGCCTACGACCCCACGCGCGGCCGCGATGAAACCTTTGTGGTCGATACGCCCCCGCCGACGGTTTCGGGCTCGCTTCATGTAGGCCATTTGTTCAGCTACTCGCATCAGGACTTCATCGTGCGCTTCCAGCGCATGTCCGGAAAGAACATTTTCTTCCCGATTGGCTGGGATGACAATGGATTGCCGACCGAACGCCGGGTGCAGAACCTCTATGGCGTGAAGTGCGAAGCCCATCTTCATTACGACCCGGACTTCAAGCCGGAGCGCGGCCGCAAGGGGGATCCCATGCCCCTCAGCCGCAAGAACTTCGTCGAACTTTGCGATCAGGTGACGGCGGAGGATGAGGCGGCCTTTCGCCGGCTCTGGACCCGCCTCGGCCTCAGCTATGACTGGGATGAAGAGTACGCCACGATCAACACCCACTGCCGCAAGCTCTCCCAATACAGCTTCCTGGACCTGTTGGAGAAGGGCGAGATCTTCCAGGAAGACCGGCCCGTCCTCTGGGACGTCGATTTCCAGACCGCCGTCGCCCAGGCCGAACTCGTGGATAAGGAAGTCCCCGGCGCCTACAACCATCTCCGATTTGATGTCGAGGACTCGGACGAGTCTCTCGTGATCGCCACGACGCGCCCTGAACTCCTGGCGGCCTGCGTGGCCGTGCTCGTTCACCCCGAAGACGAACGTTACGCGAAGTACGTCGGCAAGAATGCCGTTACCCCGCTCTTCCGCGTGCCCGTGCCCATCATGACCGACCCCAAGGCCGACCCCACCAAGGGCACCGGCGTGGTCATGGTGTGCACTTTCGGCGATCAGACGGACGTCGAGTGGTGGCGCAGCTTCGGCCTGCCCCTGCGCCAGGTCGTCGGCCGCAACGGCTGCCTTTTGCCCATCACTTTCGGCACTCCGGGCTGGGAAAGCAAGGATCCCGAGGCCGCGAACGCGGTCTACGCGCAATTGTCCGGACGCTACGTGAAGCAGGCCCAGCGCCTGATCATCGAGATCGCGCAAAACACCGAGGGCGTCATCGTGCGTCCGCAGGAACCCATCACGCATCCCGTCCGCTTCTTCGAGAAGGGCGATCGCCCCCTCGAGATCATCCCGACCCGCCAGTGGTACACCCGTCTCATGGACAAGAAAGGGGCGCTCCTCGAACAGGGCCGCAAGATCAAGTGGCACCCCGACTACATGCTCAAACGTTACGAGCATTGGGTGGACGGGCTGAACCAGGAGTGGTGCCTCAGCCGCCAGCGCTACTTCGGCGTCCCCATTCCCGTGTGGTACCGCCTCGACGCGAATGGACAAGTGCTCTACGACCAGCGGATCGTTCCGCCGCTCGAAGACTTGCCCATCGACCCGCTCTCCGACGCGCCCGTCGGCTTCTCCGAAGATCAGCGCGACCAGCCGAACGGCTTCACGGGCGACCCGGACGTGCTCGACACGTGGGCGACCAGTTCGCTCACGCCGCAGATCGCTTCAAAGTGGTTCACGGACCCGGATCGGCATCAGCGTCTTTTCCCGATGGACATCCGGCCCCAGGCCCATGACATCATCCGCACCTGGGCCTTCTACACGATCGTCAAGGCCTATCTCCATGAGAAAGAAATCCCCTGGAAGAACGTCGTGCTGAGCGGCTGGATCCTCGATCCCGACCGCAAGAAGATGTCCAAGAGCCAGGGCAATGTCATCACGCCCGAGCCCCTCGTCGATCAATACGGCGCGGACAGCGTCCGCTATTGGGCGGCCCGCGCCCGGCTCGGCGTGGACACGGCGTACGACGAGCAGGTCTTCTCCGTCGGGAAGAAGCTCTGCACGAAACTCTTCAACGCCAGCAAATTCGCCATCGGACGATTCTCCGGCGTCGATGCGGCCCTGCTCACCCCGGACAAGATCACGTGCGAGTCGGATCGCGCGGTCATCGCCGAACTGCGCCCGCTCGTCGAACGCGCCACCCAGGCCTTCCACGACTTCGATTACGCCCAGGCGCTCAGCCTCACGGAAGAGTTCTTCTGGAGCACGTTCTGCGATAACTATCTCGAACTGGCCAAGCCGCGCACGTACGACGAAGAACTGACGGAGGGGCGCTTGTCCGCCTGCGCCGCGCTGCGGCTGATCCATCGCGCCATCCTGCGCATGCTCGCCCCTTTCATCCCGTACATCACGGAAGAAGTCTGGCACTGGGCCTACGCGGGCGACGCGGACATGCACGAGTCCATCCACCGCAGCCCCTGGCCGAGCCTCGACGAACTGGCCGCCATCCCTGCGCCCAAATCCGAACTCACGTACAAGGCGACGGTCGCGGTGCTGGATGCCGTGCGCAAAGCGAAAGCCGAAGCCAACGCCAGCATGGCCGCACCTGTTGCGCACGTGCGCATTGCCGCGGCCCCCGAGAACAAGGCGGCTATCGAAGCGACCCTCGACGACATCACGCGCATGCTGCGCATCGAGAGCATTGAACTCCTCGAAGGCAAACCCGCCGAGGGGCTCGTGGACGTGGAAACCCGGATCACCGCCTGATTCAACAGCGCGCGTTTCGGAATCTCCATCGCGGCCATTTTCTTGCCTCCTGTGGCAGATGCTGCCCCGCGTGCGCGCTCCTTCTTCACCCCCCCGCGTGCGCTCCTTGTTCACCCCCCCGCGTGCGCGCTCCTTGTTCACCCCCCCGCGTGCGCGCTCCTTGTTCACCCCCCCGCGTGCGGGGGGGCAGGGGGGGTGACCCTGTGTGCTTCCCCAAGCTGACAACCCCCTCCGCTTCATGTTACTGTGCCCTTCGCCGAGGAGAACCGCACCGCATGAAAGCGAAACATCTCGCGTATTGCCTCTTGACGCTCGCGCTCTGCGGGCCGCTGTTATCTACGGCCGCTCACGCCCTGGATCGCGTCACGATCGTGATGGGCGCGAACGCAAGCAGCGTGGAAAAGCGCGCGGGAGATCTGCTCGCGGAGCGCATCCGGAAAGAAACCGCATGCCCCGTGGATCTGCTCCCTGAAGTCGCACCCCGCGCGCTCGAAAAGTTGGACTTGCTCATCTTGCTGGGCACGCCGGAACGCCACACGCTGCTCGCGAGGCAACTGGTCCAGGCGGGGCTCCTGGCGCCGGACACGCGCGATCCGGGGGCCGAGGGCTTTCTGCTGGACGCGTACGCGCATGGGCCGGGGCTCACATTGCTCGCCGCCGGCGCCGACGAACGTGGCGTCCTCTATGCCGTGGGCGAAATCCTGCGCAGATTAACCTTCTCAGAAAGCAGCGTGGCGTTGCCCATCCCGCTTAAGCTCCGCACCGCGCCCGCGTTTCCGATTCGCGGCTTGCTCGTCTCGCAAGGCGCCACGATGCGCGAATTGACGGGCGCGCGCGCCTGGACGGAGGAGGAGTGGCAATCCGCCATGCTCGACTATGCACTTGCGGGCGCGAACACGTTTGAACTGGGCGAAGTGGACAAAGAGAACGCCGCCCAATTCGAGTTCGTCAAGTCCTATGGCCTGGACACACTGCTGCATGTCCCGGCCAACGCCGGGTCGGGGCCGCCCGAATGGCAGGCGGTCGAGGCCATCGGACGCACCGGTTATCTCTGTCCGTCCGTGCCCGAGGCGCGGGAAGCACTCCTTCAAGCGTTTGAGAACCGCTGGAAGAACTGCCCGCCCTACGACTATGTCCGATTCGTGTCGGGCGACGGCGGAGGCTGCGAGTGCGACCGCTGTGCGCCCTATGGCGCAAAGTACATCCGGCTTGTTCAGGAGCTGGCCACCATTGTTCGCCGCGACAGGCCGCAAACGAAGATCTTCGCCTCGAATCAGAAGCTGGACAATGCGGGCGATCAGGCGATCATTGACTACTTGAATGCCAGCCAGGAACCCTGGCTGACCGCCTTCTGTTTCGGCCCGGGCTCGAACGCGATGAGCTGGCTGCCGGGCCGCCGCCAGGACCACCGCATGGACCTCTTTGATCATCCCGGCTACGGCCCCTGGAGCCGCTACTTCCACGAAGTCCTGCATCAACTGCCCGACGGCACGGGCACGATCATGTTCACGGACCTCACGCATTGGGTTTATTCAGAATATGGCCTGATGGACCATGCCCTGATTCCCGATCGGAACGGCGATCTGCCCCCGCATTGGGGACACGGCCTCTACGACGCGCATCCCGACCCCTGTCTTGCGGTCGTCTATGACCGCCGCACTTTCCACGCCCGCACAAAGGCCTACTATCGCGTCTTCCGGGAAATGATGCCGGGATGCCTGGGCGAAGTCGCGTATTCCGAGGGCCATCACGACGAAGCGAATCAGTGGATGTGGCAGCGCCTCCTGTGGGATCCGCACCGGAGCGTGGAAGCTGTCGTCGGCGAGTACGCCGCGATGCGTTTCGGACCCCGGGCCGCCCCGCTGATGTCCGACGCCATTTTTCAGTTGGAGGACAACCTCTCGACGCCGATTGCCGGAAACGCCGGGATAGGCCGATGCTACGTGCTGGCAAAAGAAGCCGGGGCACGCATGCCGGAACGTTCCAGGAAGAATAATGCGCTGTGGCGCGAGTACATGCAGCGCGCGGCCCTCGACATGTACATCCAGCGCCGGCTCCTGCGCCAGCAGGAGCGGAAACGGGAGATGGATCGCATCCTGGGCGAGGCCCTGAATGCCGGCGCGTGCGCGGCAGCCATTGAGCAGGCCCTCGCCTTGTTCGAACAGGACATCGAGACGGACGAGATGAAGGCGTTTCGCGCGGAGGCCGGACGCCTCGGCGAAGAGAGCGGAGCGCTCCATGGCGTGCGAAATGAGGGCTACTTCAACCTTGACCGCGATTTCATCGGGCTGGGGTGGCACAGGCGGGAACTCGAGAACGCCGCGAAGGCCCCCGTGGATCAACAGCGGGAGTTGCTGAGGCGCATCGTCCACTACGAAGACCCGGGCGAGGGCGGCTTCTACGACGATGCGGGCGACCCCGGGCGCTCGCCCCATCTCGTCTTTGGCTGGCCCTACGACGGCGGCGAGGTCGCCCAGAGCAACCGGCCGTCCCAGCGCAGCATGGCGTTCACGTCGAATGAGAAACAAGGGTTGACTTTCCGCTACGACGGCCTGGATCCCGCCGCACAGTACCGCGTCCGATGCTGTCTCGTGCGGCCCACGTATCTGCCGCGCTATGCGGGATTTCAGCGCCAGAAATGCGAGTCCATCTATGCGGATGATGCCGTGCTGATCAAGGACCTGGAAGTGCCCGAGGCGGAATCGGGCTTCTTCGAATATGAGATTCCCCGGGAGGCCACCCGGGACGGCATGCTCACAATCCGCTTCGAGAAGTCGGCCGGCGTGGGGGAGGGCACGCGCCCGGAAGTTACGGTCTGGCGGAACACCGGCGGGTGGGGAACCGTCTGTTCCGAGCTGTGGTTGATGAAACGGCAGGGAGGCGTCCCGTGAAGAACTTGCTCGATCTGCGCGGAATCATCACGGTTCTGAACACGCCCTTTACAGACGAGGACGCCATCGATCTCCCATCCTTGCGCCGGAACGTCCGGAAGGCGCTCAAGGCCGGCGTGGCGGGCTTCCTGGTTCCCGCGATGGCCGCCGAGGTGGGCAAGCTCACGCTGGAGGAGCGCCGCCGCCTGGTGGAGGCCGTGCTCGACGAAGTGGGGGGGACGGCGCCCGTCATTGGCGGCGCTTCCGCGGAGAGCCCGGAACAACGGGTCCAAATCGCCGGGGAACTTGTCGCGGCGGGTTGCAGCGGCGTGCTCGTGAGCATTCCGTATCGCAACGAGGCACAGTACGAACAGGAGGTGCGCGCGGTGGCGGCGGTCAACCCGCCCTTCCTCATGTTGCAGGATTGGGATTTCGACGGCTACGGCGTTCCCGTGCCGCTCGTGGCGCGCCTCTTCGAGGAAGTCGCCCCGTTCCGATGCCTGAAAGTCGAGGTGACGCCCGCGGGTCCGAAATACAGTGAAGTGCTCGAGGCTACCCGCGGCCGCTTGCACGTCTCCGGCGGGTGGGCCGTGACGCAGATAATCGAAGCGCTCGATCGCGGCGTGCATGCCTTCATGCCCACCGGGATGCACGCAATTTACACGCGAATCCATGCCCTGTATCAACGGGGAGACCGCGATGCCGCGCGGAACCTCTTCGAACGCGTTTTGCCCGTGCTCGCCTTCTCGAATCAGCACCTCGACTGCTCGATTCACTTCTTCAAACGCCTCTTACACGCCCAGGGCGTCTACACGACGCCGCGGGTGCGCGAGCCGATCCGGCCGTTTGACGCACATCACGCGCGCATCGCCGACGAACTCATCGAACGGGTGCAGCGCATCGAAGAGGAACTGGCGTGCTCTTGAGCGCTTGCCGGAGCGCACGCAGGACAGAAAGACTTCGTGCCATGCCTCCGGGAGGGGAGTGCATGGCACGAAAGAAACCCGCGATTGTCAGACCGCCTTGCGGGGACGATCCTCATCCAGCGTTTCGACTGGGCGCGCCGGCGTTTCCTGCCCGGTCCGCGCGCGGCCCTGAATATCGGAGAACCGCTCCACATTGGCGAAAACGGGGGCTGCCGGGCGGGAAAACCGCGCACGAAGCCGTTTCCATCCGTGCGAAAGCAGACTTGGCTTCTCCACGATTGGCTTGCCGGACGCATAGTCCGCGGCGTTCTCCCGCCGAAGCGCTTCCAGCAGCGCCAACGCACAATACGTATCCAAACTGAAATTGCTGAACTGCATCTCCTCGATCTCGGTTTGCCGCTCCACGGCGCACAAACGGGCTCAAGCCCGTAGCAGCGTTGATGGCGCGGGATGCGGCATACGTTCGTTACTTAAACTCTGTTCATGCATATTCACGGGAAAAGGTTCCCTGGAAAACGTCCTGGGACGAAGGCCTATTCCGTATTTCGCCGGAATGGGTTACAGCCGGGGGGTGTTCCTTCGACTGAAGTCCGTGAGGCGGACGAAATGTGAATTGTATGGGAAAGTAGCTGAATTCCCGCCCTGTCGCGTACAATAAGGATACACGGCGTCAGGGTTTTCGTTACACGTGCTGAGGCAGGTGCCTATGGCTGCTATGAATACCATGATGGGTCTGGGCGGGACGCCCGCGTGGGACGTGCGCGCAATCCGTGAAATCCGCCCCGAAGTGGCAAAGAATCCCTTGGCATTCGGAACACCGGAGAAGGCAGCGAATTCCGCCCGAGGCGCGCCCGGGGTCCAGGAACTCTCCGCCGAAGATCAGCGCGTAGTCCAGAACTTGAAGCAACGCGATGGCGAAGTGCGCCGGCACGAACAGGCGCATCTGGCTGCCGCCGGGCCCTACGCACAGGGCGGGCCGCAATACGAATACACGCGCGGTCCGGACAACCGCCTCTATGCCACTGGCGGCGAAGTGTCGATCGATGTGAGTCCGGCGCGCACCCCGGAGGCCACGCTCGCCAAAGCGCAGCAGGTGCGCCGTGCCGCTTTGGCCGCCCCCGACCCTTCCGCCCAGGACCGCGCCGTGGCCGCCGCCGCCTCGCGCCTCGAAACGGAAGCCCGCGCGCAACTCACCGCACAACGCACCGAGGAATCCCGTAATGCGCGGGAAGCCACCCCAAGGCTCGCAGGCGTTGGCCCGACCGGGAATCCGGCCCCCCGCAATCCGTATGAGACGTTCCTCGGCGCCACGGGCAATCGTTTCAATCAAACGGGATGAGATGGCCGCGAATCGCCCTGCGTTCGCCTGACTGATACGGGAAACGCACGCCCCGAAGGGACGCCTGTCGCAGTTGCAGTGTCCTCGACGCGTTGCTCCAGAGTTCAGCATGCGCTTGATTAGTGCCGGCATTGCTCTGTTGGACTCCATACGCCGCTTCTCTTATGCTACGTTGCGGACGAGCAATGAGGCAGCACACAGGATGGAGAGGATGCAGTAATGCGAAAAACGAGTGTCCCGAAAGGCGTATGGATGCTGGCGGTCTTGCTGGCGGGCTGCGTGAGCGTCCACGCCGGCCCAAACGAAGATGCGTCGGCCCGAATGGAACAGGCCGGACAGTTCATTGCGGCGCAACAATATGCCGAAGCTATCAAGACACTCGAAGCGGTGGCCGCAGCGGAGAGCGTTCCAGTGGGCTGCCGCAGCCTGGCCATGCTGCGCATCATTCGATGCCACGTGCATGAGCAACACATGGACCTCGCGAAGGACGCGCTCCAGAAGTTGTCCAGGCTGACGGACGTGCCGCCGCATCACGTGTGGGAGGCCGAAGAGCTGCTGCGTCAGGCGGACCGGCTTCAGCAGGGCCTGCCTGCCCGGGATCCCGCGGCGAGCCGCGTGAAACCCGTCGAGTATCCTGAACCCGCCGTGACTTTCTATGTTGCGGTCGACGGCCAGGATCAGAATCCCGGCACCCGGGAAGCCCCGTTCGCCACGCTGAAGCAAGCCCTGGCGCGGGTGGCCGCATTCAATACGCAAGGCGGCGTGCCCGCGGGCGGGGTCAGGGTTGTACTGCGCAACGGGACATACGCGCTCAAAGAGGGACTGAAGCTCGGGCCGGAGCTATCCGGACGCGCGGACGCCCCCATCGTCATTGCCGCCGCCGAGGGCGAGATTGTGCGCCTGAGCGGGGGCGTCGCCGTGACAGGATTTCAAGCGGTGGACGACCCGGCCATCCTCGCGCGTCTGCCGGAAGAAGCCCGGAGCAAGGTGCTCACCGCGGATCTCCGGGCGCAGGGCATCACCCGCTTCGGGCAGATGGAAGCCCGGGGATTTGGGTTTTTGTCCAAACCCTCCGTCGAGCTGTTCCTGAACGGCCAACCCATGCAGCCGGCCCGATGGCCCAACGAGGGCTTCGTGAAAACCGGGAAAGTATTGGACCCCGGCGCATTCAAGGAGAACCGCGGCGGCGTCTTTGAGTATGAAGGCGACCGCCCCGCCCGCTGGACCCAGGCGAAGGACATCTGGCTCTACGGCTACTGGTTCTACGACTGGGCGGACAATGCCATCGGCGTTTCGTCCCTTGACCCGGCCGCGCGCCAGCTTCGCACCGCGCACACGAGTCCCTACGGAATCAAGGAAGGCCAATCCTATTACGCCTTCAACCTCCTGGAAGAAATCGATCAGCCCGGCGAGTGGTTCCTGGATCGCGCGTCCTGCAAGCTCTATCTTTATCCGCCCGGCGACTTGGCCGGGTCAACCGCCTGTCTCTCCATGCTGCAGGAACCGCTGATCTCGGCGGAGAACGCTTCCTATGTCACGTTCCAGGGCTTGACGTGTGAATTGGGCGCGGGCGATGGCATCGTGATCAATGGCGGGGAACATTGCCTCGTGGCCGGATGCCTTGTCCGGCGCCTGGGCGCAACGGCCATCACGCTGAATGGGGGACACGCCCATGGCGTCCTGAGCTGCGAACTGCACACGCTCGGACGCGGCGGCGTCGTCATGATCGGCGGCGACCGCAAGACGCTGGCGCCCGGCAATCATTTCGTCGAGAACTGCGAGATTCATCACTTCTCGCGCATCGACCGGACGTACACGCCCGCGGTCCAGATCGAAGGCGTCGGCAATCGCATCGCCCACAACGCCTTTCACGACACCCCCTGCCACGCCATCCGCCTCGAAGGAAACGATCATGTCGTGGAATTCAACGACGTCCACGACGTGGTTCGTGAATCCGACGATCAGGGCGGACTCGATATGTTCTACAACCCGGGATATCGCGGCAATCTCCTGCGCTTCAATTTCTGGCACGACATCGGCTCCGGACGCGCCTGCGGCCAGGCCGGGATTCGCCTCGACGACGCCATCAGCGGCACGCTCATCTACGGAAACGTCTTCTCGCGCTGCTCGGAGGCGAATTTCGGCGGCGTCCAGATCCATGGCGGCAAGGACAACTGGGTGGACAACAACGTCTTCGTTGACTGCCGCTACGGCGTCAGCTTCTCCGCCTGGGGGGCCGACCGCTGGAAGAAGTTTCTGGACAGCGAGGGCGTTCAAGCTTTGCTGAAGGCAGTAAACGCCGGCAGTCCGCCCTACAGCACGCGCTATCCGGACCTCCAGCATCTGGAGGAGGGGAACGACATCAACAACCTCTGGCGGAATGTCGTGTTCCGTTGCGGCGCATTCCTGACCCGGGATCAGGGCATCCAGCGCCAATGCTGCAACGTAGTCACGGATCAGAACCCAGGCTTCGTGGATCCGGACAAAGCGGATTTCGCGCTCCGGACGGATGCTGCCTGCATCGAGGCCATCGGTTTCTATCCTATTCCCTTTGGCGAAATCGGACGTTACGAAGACGGGCACCGGCGAGTGCTGGAGTCCTGGAATAACACCCCCCATTTCAACGAGTAGAGGGACGGAGGAGGATTTCATGATTGCAGTGCTGCTGAACGCCCTGGTGCTTTTTGCCGCTCCGGCGGCCGGCGCTGTCGACGTCGCGCCAGTATGGGCGGGGCATCCGGTCGGCTTCTGTCTGTATACTCATGGCAACCAGCAGTTCGTCGCGTACTACGATGCGGAACGCTGCCTGACAGTGGCCGTGCGGAAACTCGGGGAGACCGCCTGGCACACGGCCAAGCTGTCCGAACACGTGGTTTGGGACAGTCACAATTACATCACCCTGGCCATTGACGACGAGGGTTATCTGCATCTGAGCGGGAACATGCACGTCGTCCCGCTCATCTACTTCCGGACCGCAAAGCCGCTGGACATCGACACGTTCGAGCGCGTCAAGATGACGGGCGAACGGGAAGACCGCTGTACTTACCCCAAGTTCCTGCGTGGCCCGAAGAATGAGCTCATCTTCACTTACCGCGATGGAAGCAGCGGCAAGGGCGACCAGATCTTCAACGTGTATGACCCCACCGCCAAGACGTGGCGGCGCTTGCTCGACACGCCGCTGCTCTCCGGCGAGAACGAGAGAAACGCCTATCTCGAAGGGCCGCTCAAGGGACCCGACGGGCGCTTCCACCTCGCGTGGGTCTGGCGCGACACGGGGGACTGTGCCACGAACCACGATGTCTCCTATGCCCGAAGCGCGGACTTCGTCCACTGGGAAAGCGCTTCCGGAAATCCGCTCACGCTGCCCATCACTTTCGAAAGCGCCGAGACGGTTGACCCGATTCCGCCGGGCGGCGGCGTGATCAACGGAAATGTGAAGCTCGGTTTCGATTCACAGCACCGGGTGCTCGTCAGTTATCACAAGTATGACGAAGCCGGCAACACGCAGCTCTGGGCGGTCCGCCTCGAGAATGGCGCGTGGCAGAAGCATCAGATCAGCCACTGGGACTATCGCTGGGGCTTCAGCGGCGGCGGCGCGATCCCGTGGGAGATTTCCGTCTCCGCCATTCGGCCCGACGGCCCGGGCAAATTGAAGCAGGCCTTCCGCCACATCAAGTACGGCGCCGGCGCGTTTGTCCTGGACGAAGCCACGATGCAAGTGCTGGACACTGCCCAGACCCCGCCGCAATCCCCGGCCGTGGAGGCGGGCAAGACCGGGATGGAAGAACAACACGCCGGGGACCTGGGCAAGAGCCCGTCCCCGGACGTGCGTTACGAACTGCGTTGGGAGACGCTCGGCTATAATCGCGACAAGCCCCGGCCAGGACCCATTCCCGAGCCGTCCATGCTGCGCGTAGTCGAGCTGGGGCGTTAGTCTTTCAACTCGCGCACCCAGACGTTCCGGAAGATCACCGGATTACCGTGATCCTGAAGCTCAATCGGGCCCTTGTCGCCGTGCGGTTTGTAGTCCGTAATCGAGTGGTGCCCGCGCCAGCCCGTGCCGCCGCTGAGTTCCGTGTGGTCCTGGACCACGACGCCGTTGTGAATCACGGTGAACGTCGCGCGCTTCACGACTTTGTCGCCCTCGAAGACCGGACGATGGAAGATGATGTCGTAGCTCTGCCATTCGCCCGGCTGGCGGCAGGCATTCACGAGCGGCGGCTTGCGGCCGTAGAGCGCGCCGGCCTGGCCGTCGGGATACGTCTGGTTCTCATACGAATCCAGGACCTGCACCTCATACTCACCCATGAGGAAGACGCCGCTGTTTCCACGGCCCTGGCTTGATCCGACTACTTTCTTCGGCGTCGCCCATTCCACATGCAGTTGGCACGAACCGAACTCCTGCTTCGAGCGGATCATGCCCGAACCCTTCGTGGGCATCATGGCACCCTTTTCCACCACCCATTTCGTGGCCTCGCCCTCTTTCGTCGAGGTCCAATTCGACAGGTCCGTGCCGTCAAAGAGGACAATCGCGTCCGAGGGAGCCGTGCCGGCCTTCTTCGGCGTGCTCTCCGTGCCGGGCGTGATCACGGTGGGCTGCGGCTGTTTCGCCGGGTCTTCCTCGTGAACCAGGATGCCGTCGATGGACATGTACGGCACGTCGTCCATGACGCCTTTGTCGTTCTTCTCCCGGACGGTCCACTCCTTGATGACCGGCTTGTCGAAATCGGCGAAGGCCGTGACGGCGAACGCCGCGAAGATGGCCATGCCGAGCATCAGAATAAACACGTTGCGTCTCATCGGGGTCTCTCCTCTTTCATTGGGTGATGTAATCGGATGTGATTCTCATTCTGGCCGCGACGGCCAGGCAGTGGCTAGAGATAGTCCTCAATCTTCCACGGGGCGCGATAGGGCCGGCCCATCATGGCCGCCGCCTCGGCATCACTGGTGATCATCTGCTTCTCCCCGTCAAAGGCAATCCGGCGGCCCAGCGTCGATGAAATATTCGCGAGATGGCACAACGTGGCCGTCTTGTGGCCTTCCTGGATGGGCGCGATCGGTCTTGCCTGGCCGCGGATCGCCTCGGCGAAATTCTTGACATGCTCGATTTCAAGTTCGCTGCCGGGATGCGGCTCGCCCTTCGATTTCTCGCCTCGAGGAAAGAACGTCCAGCCTTTCCGGGTGATCACAAGCGATCCTTTCTCCCCGGAGAACTCCGCGTGGCAGCCGCCGTTGCCATTGACGCCGAACGTAGACCACAACCGCTGTTCCCAGAGCAGCGTCATTTCCGGATACTCGAACAGGACTGTCTGCGTGTCCGGCCATTCCTTGGCGTCCTTCACCACGTAACTTCCGCCCAGGCCCATCGCCGATGTCGGGTAGCCCAGGTTCAAAGACCACAAAACGATGTCGATCCAGTGCGCCGCCCAGTTGCCCACCTCGCCGGTGCCGGTCGATCGCATGAAATGCCAGTTGTAATGCACCCGGGACGGGTTGTAGGGCCGATACGGCGCGGGGCCCAGCCAGAGATCGTAATCCATCGTTTTCGGCGGCTCCGTATCCGGGACGATCGGGAGTGCTTCCCGCTCATGGACGATGCACGCCCGACAGAAGGCCACTTTGCCCAAACCGCCGGATTCCAGGAAGGCCTTGGCCTCCTTGAAATGCGGTCCGCTCCGCTGCTGTGTTCCCACCTGAACCGTGAGATCAGCATGCTTCTCCTGGGCCGCAACCATCGCTTTGCCGTCGTTGATGTTGTACGAGGCGGGCTTCTCGCAATACACGTGTTTCCCCGCAGAAAGCGCCATCGCCGTCATCAGTGCATGCCAGTGGTCCGGCGTCGCCACCACCACCGCGTCCACCTCCTTCATCTCCAGCACACGCCGGAAATCCTTCACCCGGGCAAGGCCGTCCACGCCTTTGAGCGCCTTCTCGGACATGGCGTCGTCACAATCGCAGACCGCGCGCACCTCAAACTGGCCGCTCTTCAACATCGCCTCGGCCACCTGAGGACCCCGGTTCCGGCAGCCGATGATCCCCACCCCGACCTTGTCGTTCGGGGCCGCCTGCGCCGCCATGGCCATCGCCGCCGTGCTCAGCATGAACGTCCGCCGCGTCATTGGATTCATAGAGACACCCTATCGCCGAATTTGTTGCCGCGCATATCAGGATAACAGACCCAACCCTGTCGCATTTTGGTTTCATCACCCCTTCAAAATCAACTATGCAACCCGCAAGGCAGTCCGGGTATTGTATGCAACACAGAGGGTAGTACAGCCCGGTTCCACCGGAAAAGGGGACGGGCAGCAACAACCAGAGGGAGGAATCAGGCCATGCGCAGGGCGGTGTGTCTCATCGCAATTTCAGGAGTGCTCCTGGCGGGTTTCTGCGGCTGCAAACATGCCATGAAACGGGAGTCTGACCGCGCCCCAAAGGCGGATTCAGTCATCGCTTGCACGGTATCGGCAGGACAGACTGCCGCATGCGCGAGCCCACCCGCGCCGGCCGTCATGTATTCCTCAGCCCCGAAAGCAGAAATGGCTCCCCCCGTATCGCAGCCGGCCGTCTACTCTCAGGCGTCCTTTCGGCCGAACGTGGCCGCCGAGTCGTATCAGAAGGGGCCCGAAAACCAGTATCACCCCGTCGCCGTCGAGCCGCTTTCGACCTTCTCGACCGATGTGGACACCGCCTCGTACAGCAATCTCCGGCGCTTCCTGAACCAGGGCACGCGGCCGCCCAAGGACTCCATCCGCATCGAGGAGATGGTCAATTACTTCGACTATGCCTATCCCGCCCCCGAAGGAGAACACCCCTTCTCCGTGAACACGGAAGTGGGGTCGTGCCCGTGGAAACCGGAACTGCGCCTCCTGCGCGTCGGGCTGAAAGGCAAGGAGTTCAAACGGGACACCCGGCCGCCCTGCAATCTCGTCTTCCTGCTCGATGTCTCGGGCTCAATGGACGAGCCGAACAAGCTCCCGCTCGTGAAGCGCGCCATGCAGATGCTGCTCGGCAAACTCAACACGTCCGACCGCGTCGCCATCGTCACGTATGCCGGTTCCTCCGGCGTGGCGCTCGAATCGACCGCCTGCTCCGAGGACGGCCTCCACACGGCAAGCGACGCCATCGACAGACTCCACGCCGGCGGGTCCACGTACGGCAGTGCCGGACTCATGACCGCCTACGAGGTCGCCGGCAGGCATTTCGACAAGGAAGCCATTAACCGTGTCATCCTCTGCACGGACGGCGATTTCAACGTCGGAACCACCAGCCGCGACGATCTCGAGAAGCTCATCATCGATAAGGCCCAGGGCGGCGTCTTCCTGACCGTGCTGGGTTTCGGCGCCGGCAACCTCAAGGACACCACCCTCGAAACCCTGGCCGACAAAGGCAACGGCAATTACGGCTACATCGACAATATCAATGAAGCCCGAAAGATCCTCGTAGACGGCATCGGCGCCACCCTCATCACGATCGCCAAGGACGTCAAGATTCAGGTCGAGTTCAATCCGGCCGAAGTCGCCGCCTACCGCCTCGTCGGCTATGAAAACCGCCTTCTCGCCAAGGAAGAATTCAACGACGACACGAAGGACGCGGGCGAAATCGGCGCCGGACACACCGTCACCGCACTCTACGAAGTCGTGCCGCCCGGCGTCAGTGCCGGCGCCCCCACTGTGGACCCCCTGAAGTATCAACAGAACCCGCCCCAGCCCAAGCTCTCCGACGCCGCCCGCAACGGCGAACTGTGCACCGTCAAGCTCCGCTACAAAGAGCCCGACGGCGACGACAGCAAGCTCATCACCTGCGCCGTGCGCGACGACGAATCCTGCATAGAAAAGAAATCCGGCGACTTCAAGTTCGCTTCCGCCGTCGCCGCCTTTGGCATGCTCCTCAGCGACTCCCCCTACAAAGGCAAGGCAGACTTCGACAAGGTTATCGAGTGGGCCCAGGCCGGCAAAGGCGGCGACGAATACGGCTACCGCACCGAGTTCATCAACCTCGTCCGCAACGCCCAAGCCATGGGCGGAAAGTAACTTCGCGGAAAACCACGGATACTAGGCCGGGGTGCCGGGACGGAACGCGTTCCGGCGCCACGGCTTTATCTTCGCCAACGTCTCCGCAAGCGATACCTTCGCTGTGGCTGCGTCATAGTCCATCTGCAAACCAGTCCAGAAACCCTCCGACATTCCGAAGAAACGCGACAACCGCAGCCCTGGGTCGGTTGTGACCGCGCGTTTCCCGGCCACAATCGCCCCAATGCGCCGCTGCGGCACATTGACCTCCTTGGCCAGCCGGTACTGTGAAATGCCCATGGGCTTCAGAAACTCCTCCAACAGAATTTCCCCTGGATGCGGGTAGGGTGCTTTACGCATGATGTTCTCCATCAGTATCGCCATAAGGCATAGCAATGCGACGCGTTCGTACTGTAAAACGTTAGTATATTCGCAAGTCCCTTCCGGAAACCCCAGGAAAGCAGGGGGGGGCCTGGCAAGTTGCGCGTATTCGTGCACGCACAGTTGACACCGCCGCCTTGGCGGCGTAGAATTATCACAAGAAGAACCGACCTTCAGGGCAGGGTGAAACTCCCGACCGGCGGTGACAGCCCGCGAGCGCGCAAGCGCAGACTCCGGTGCGATTCCGGGGCCGACGGTACAGTCCGGATGAAAGAAGGTGGGTGATGACGCGCGCGGTTTCGCCATGGAGGGCTGCGTGCGCGGAAACGCCACATACGCGCCCTGAGGGTTGGAGACAACCTTCAGGGCGTTTCTTATGTTGTTGGACATGGAATATATGCGGCAGGCGTTGGCGCTGGCGGCGCGGGGGAGAGGGCGCACGAGCCCCAACCCGATGGTTGGTTGCGTCATCGTCCGGGACGGCCGCGTCCTCGGCGAGGGGTGGCATCTCCAAGCGGGCCAGCCGCACGCCGAAGTGAACGCAATCGCGGCCGCGGGGGGGGATATCGCGGGGGCAACCGTCTATGTCTCGCTCGAACCCTGCAATCACACCGGCAAGACGCCCCCCTGCACGGACCTGCTCATCAAGCACCGCCCCGCGCGGGTGGTTGTGGCGATGGAAGACCCTAACCCCCTCGTGTCGGGGAAGGGCATCGCGCGGCTCCGGGCCGAGGGCATCTCCGTCGAAGCCGGCCTGTTGCAGGCCGAAGCCCGGCGGCTCAACGAAGTCTTCGTCAAGTACATTACGACGGGCCGCCCCTTCGTCATTGCCAAGTGCGCCATGACCCTTGACGGCAAGATTGCCACGCGCACCGGACATTCCCGATGGGTGACCGGTGAGGAATCCCGCCAGCTCGTGCATGAACTGCGCAATCAGGTGGACGGCGTGCTTGTGGGCAGCCGAACCGTGATGCTGGACGACCCGAGCCTGACCACCCGCCTGGAGCGCATCGGAACCCGCGACCCGGTCCGCATCATTCTCGACGCGGGCGATTACCTCGACTCCGGGCGCCGGGTCTTTCACGTCGAGAGCGCCGCGCCCACTTGGGTGGCCGTCACGGAAGACCGGGATTACCCCTTCGCGGGCCAGGTTATCCGCGTCCCGCGCGGCAAGGGCGGCGTGGATATGGCGGCGCTGGTGGAAGAACTTGGCCGGCGCGGCATCACGCACCTGCTCATCGAAGGCGGCGGCACAACCCACGCCTCGGCCTTCGAGGCCGGCATCGTCGACAAAGTCTGGATTTTCATCGCCCCGAAGATCGTCGGGGGCCGTGACGCCATCACCCCCGTGGAGGGCGACGGATTCCCCACGATGGAGGAGGCGATTCAACTCTCCGAAATGAACGTGTCCCAGGTGGGACCGGATCTGCTCATCGAAGCCTACGTAAAGAATCCCCCATGTTCACTGGAATCATAGAAGAAATCGGCGTCGTCATGCGGCGCTCCGGCGCGGACCTGGCCATTCTGGCCCATGAAGTCCTCGGCGATTTGCAGCTCGGCGACAGCGTGGCCGTGGACGGCGCCTGCCTGACAGTCGCCGCGCTGAACCACGACAACTTTGTCGTCCAGGTTTCACCCGAAACCTACTCACGCACCACGCTCGGCAGCCTGAAGGCCGGCCATGCCGTGAACCTCGAGCGCGCCATGAAGGCAGATGCCCGCTTCGGCGGCCATTTCGTCCTGGGGCATGTCGATGGCGTCGGCAAAGTCGAACACGTCAAGGATCAGGGCGAATTCACCCTGTGGCGGTTCCGCGCCCCCGCGGACGTTGCCCGCTACCTCGTGCCCAAGGGCTCCGTCACGATCAACGGAATCAGCCTGACAGTCGTCGAGCCCGAACGCGATTCCTTCAGCGTCGCCATTATCCCGACCACCCTGAAAAAGACTACCCTGGGGAATAAAGGCCCGGGCGATCCCGTCAATATGGAAGCTGACATCATTGGAAAGCACATTTACCACTACATGAAAGGCAATGGAAAGGAAGGGATTACCCCGGACTTCCTGGCCCGGCATGGATTTGTGTGAGGAGTCCCACGTGTTAAGTCCAATCCCAGAAGTCATCGAAGACCTCCGTCAGGGGAAGATGATCATTCTCGTGGACGACGAGGATCGCGAGAACGAAGGCGATCTCGTTGTTGCGGCGGAAAAAGTCACGCCCGAAGCGGTCAATTTCATGGCGACCCATGGCCGCGGCCTGATTTGCATGCCCATGCTGCCCGATCGCCTCAAGGAACTGAATCTGCCACCCATGACGAGCGAGAACACCTCGCCCTTCAACACGGCTTTTCACGTCTCCTTCGAGGCCGCCACCGGCGTCACCACCGGCATCAGCGCGCACGATCGCGCGCGAACCATCCAGGCCGCGGCTGACCCCTCGACTACAGGCGACGACTTTGTCCGGCCCGGCCATGTCTTCCCGCTGCGCTATCGTCCGGGCGGCGTTCTCGTCCGCGCGGGCCAGACGGAAGGCTCCATCGATCTCATGCGCCTGGCCAGCCTGCGCCCGGCCGCCGTCATCTGCGAAGTGATGGCCGAAGACGGCACTATGGCCCGCATGCCCGAATTGGAGGTCTTCGCGAAAAAACACGGCATCAAGATCTGCTCGATTGCCGACCTCATCATTTACCGCCGCTGCACGGAGAAACTCGTGCGCCGGGCGGCGGAAACCCTGCTCCCCAGCCGCTTTGGCGACTTCCGCCTCATCGTCTACGAAACGGACGTGGACGAATATCAGCACCTCGCCCTCGTGAAGGGCGACGTGGCGGGGAAGAGCGGCGTCCTCGTGCGGGTGCACTCCGAGTGCTTCACCGGGGATGTGCTCGGCTCGCTGCGCTGTGATTGCGGCAATCAGCTCCATCAGGCCCTCGAAATGATTGACGCCTCCGGGTGCGGCGTCCTCGTCTACATGCGCCAGGAAGGCCGCGGCATCGGTCTCGTGAACAAAATCCGCGCCTACGCCCTGCAGGACCGCGGCATGGACACGGTCGAAGCCAATGTCCATCTCGGTTTCGCCCCCGATCCCCGGGAATATGGCATCGGCGCGCAGATTCTCAACGATCTGGGTGTTACGGATATGCGCTTGATCACGAACAACCCCGTGAAGCGCGCGGGAATTGAAGGCTATGGACTGAAAGTGACGGGACGGGTGCCCATCGTGACGCCGCACAACGAGCACAACCAGAAGTACCTGGAAACCAAGCAGCGGAAAATGGGACACTTGCTCGCGCGGGAAGACAGCAGCGAAGAATGGGAGAAACAGCTATGAGCAAAGACCTCGAAGATCATGGATTGGTGTCCGTTTACGAGTGTGAGAACGACGAGGAGGCCGACATCATCGTCGGACTGCTCGAATCCTACGGCATTGAAGCCGTCCTCAACTCGGAGATGCCGCACAGTGTGCTGCCGGTTAACGCGGACGCCCACATTCTCGTCAATCACGCCGACGCCGAAGAAGCCCGCCGCATCATCGAAGATGCGAAGGAAAACGGCGAACTGGACATCGTGGAGGAGGACTGATGCCAAGAGTACTTGAAGGCCATTTTGATACCGCGGGGAAGCGCTTCGGCATTATCGCGAGCCGCTTCAATGAATTCATCACCCGCAAGCTGCTCGACGGCGCCATTGACACCCTCAAGCGCCATGAGGTCGCCGACGACCGCATCACAGTCGTCTGGGCGCCCGGCGCCTTCGAAATCCCCTTGCTCGCCCAGAAGATGGCCGCCTCCGGACAATACGACGCCCTGATTGCGGTGGGCTGCGTCATTCGTGGCGCCACGCCCCATTTCGATTACGTCGCCGCAGAGGTCTCCAAGGGCGTCGCGCACGTCGGGCTCCAGTACGGGGTGCCGGTCCTTTTCGGCGTCCTCACCACGGAGTCCATCGAACAGGCGATCGAACGGGCCGGAACCAAGGCAGGCAACAAAGGCAGTGACGCCGCGATGGGCGCCATCGAAATGGCCAACCTCATGGGACGGATATAGTCGTGCCCAATCCACGGACCCGCCGCGGATCGCGCGAACGTGCCCTGCAATTCCTCTTCGGACTCGACTTCACCGGATACGCGTGGGAGGACGAAATCGAGGATTACTGGGCGCATTTCCCCGCGCGCGACTCGGTAAAACCCTATGCAGAACACCTGATTCGGGGTGTCTGTGAACATCAGGAAGCGCTCGACAAGCGCGTGCTCGACTGCCTGGACAAGTGGACCCCGGACCGCGTCGGACGCATCGAACGGGTGATCCTCCGGATCGCCCTCTACGAGATGCTCTACGAGCAGGACGTGCCCGCCTCCGTCGCCATCAATGAGGCCATAGAGATTGCCAAGGCCTTCGGCTCCGACGAAGCCCCGCGCTTCGTGAACGGCGTCCTGGATCGCGCCCGGCGGTCGCTCGAGGATGAGCCATGAAGAAAGGCCCCGGCGTGCCGGGGCCGGAATGCGCACATGCCGTACGTTGACCTGCATCTGCACAGCAACCACTCCGACGGGTCGGATGCTCCCGCGCAAGTCGTTGAGCGCGCCGCCGCCCTCGATATTCTGGCCATTGCCCTCACGGATCATGACGCGGTTTCCGGCGTGGGCGAGGCCCAAGCCGCCGCCCGCGAGCGAAAGCTGGGATTCCTCACCGGAACCGAGGTCAGCACACACTTCGACGGCCAGGAAGTGCACGTGCTGGGCCTCGGCATTGACATCCGCCAGAAAGGGCTCTGCGAGGGGTTGCTGGCCATGCGCGGGGCCCGAAATCAACGCGCGGAAGCCATTCTTGAACGCCTGCACGCGCTCGGCATTCCGATTGATCCCGGATGCGTCCGCGAACGAGCCCGGGGCGAAGCTGTGAGCCGCATGCATATCGCCGCCGAGCTCCGCGCCATGGGCGTCACGAAAAGCACCCAGGAGGGTTTCGACCGCTTCCTCAACGCGGGAAGGCCCGCCTACGTCCCCAAAGCGGTCATGGGCGCCGACGAAGCTATCGCCATGATACACGCGGCCGGAGGCTTGGCCTTCGTGGCGCATCCCGGTCTGAGCAAGGGGCTCCGGCGGCTCTTGCCCCGGCTCTGCGAGTTGCCCTTCGACGGCATCGAAGCCTTTCACATCAGCCACTCGGCCAGTGACCGGGGGGACTTCCTCAAGTTCGCCGAATCGCGGCGGCTTCTGATTACGGGGGGGAGCGACTGCCACGGAACCATCAAGCGCGCTCCCGAGATGGGCAAGGTCCGCACCCCGGTTGAATACTACGAACGTATCCTTGAAGCGCTCCAAGCGCGCTAGATGGCGCGCGCACTCAGACAGGCCCTCACCGCGTCTTCTGCTCCTCGATCGGCGTGACCTCGCAATACGGCATGTCGTACTTCAGTATAACCAGGCCTTCCGAGGAGATACCCGCATTGGCCAGGTGCAGCCGCCGCAACGTCGTGAGCGATTTCAGCCGCGACACACTCGCGTTCGTCAGGCGCGCGTTGACAATCCACAGATGCTGCAGGTGGGTGAAGTTGTCGAAGACCTCAAAACCCGAGTCGGTCATGTCCACGTTGTAGAACTCGACTTCCCGCAGCATGAGGAGATTCTCGAGGTGTTTCAGGCCGTCGTCCGTCACGGCCGTGTGGATCAGATTGAGGCCGCGCAGGCCGACCAGCCCCCGAAGATAACCCAGCCCGTCATTCGTGACTTTCTCGCCGACCAGCTCGATCGCCTGCAGGGCATCGGGCGCAAACGAGGCCAAGGGCGCGAGACTGTCTCCCGCGTCGGCCGAAACCGCCAGCTTGATCTCTGTATTGGCCGGCACCGGCACGTCCCCCTGCGCCGGCTTGTACTCCTGCCAGTTCCCTTCGCCGGTCGGTGTCCAGGGGCGCGACAGCAAGCGGCCCATCGAACGCGCTGCGGGGAAATGCAGCACCCGTTCCGCCGGCGCCTGGCTCGCCAGCGCCTCGATCACCTGCCGCGGGGGCTTGGCCGTGATGGAGCAGTAGGGGAGAACCTTCTGGATGGCCGTCTTGTCCACCTCGGACATCTCGCTGTCCACGTACAATTCCCGCAAATCCTGGAAACGGGCCAGATGCGTCAGATTCTGATCGTTCACTGTCACTCGGGGAAGCCAGATCGACCGCAGCAAATTGGCCGGGATTGTATCCAGCGGCGCCAAGTCGTTCGCCGCCTCCGGCATGACCTTCAGATGCAGCGCCAGGCCTTTCCGGCACGTCACCTTCCCCTGCGCCTCCGCGAACGGCTCCCAATCGCGCGGGTCCGTCGAAGCGGCATCCCGGGCGTACAACGCCCCAATAGACCGCGACTCCGGAAAGTTCATCACAATGAGGTTGAGCGGTTGGCCGGTGTCCGGCGCGGAAACGGGCGCCTTGGCACGCCAGACAAGCGCCGCTATCGCCAACAGAATCACGATGGACAACAAGACCGGCACCAGCTTGCTGGAGGTGCGCTTCTCCCGGGCGCGCTGGAGCAAGTATTCCGTGCGGGCCAGCGATTCGTCCCGCTGTTCCAGCGTGCTGCGCAGCGTCTGCAGCTCGGCCTGCGCCTTCTCCAGAATCTGTTCTTTCCCCTCCGCCTCTGCCCGCAGCGCCGCGACCTCGCCCGCTATCTCCTCGTGCGAACTCGACGTAGACGTGGCCGCCGCCCGCAATCCCGACAACTCCTCCTGCAGCCGCGCGATCGTCTCTTCGCTCCGCTTCTTGTCTTCTCCCGCCTTTGTCACCGCCTCTTCGCGATCGCGCAGCGTGTCGCGCAGGATATCCAGTTGTTTCCGCGACTGCTCCAGCGCCCGGCTCTTCGCAGCTTCGCTGCCCTTGAGCTGATCCAGTTCATCCAGCAGCTTCTTCTCCGAACCCGAGGCCTGCTGCACCTGCGAATGCAGCGTCAGCAACTCGTCCTGCATCTGAGACAGCAGCTCTTGCTGCTCGGTGCCCGCCTGCGATTCCTGCGCCATCGCCTCCTCGCGCTGGCGAAGCGCGGCGCGCAGTTCCTCCATTTCGCGCCGGGCGTCTTCCAGCGCCTGCGATTTGGCGGCTTCGTTCGAACGAAGCTGCTCCACCTCCTGCGCCAGGGCGCCCTCCGACGTGGACGCCGTCTCCGCCTGCGTGCGCAGGGCCGTCAACTCGCCCTGCAACTGCGCCACAATGGCGTCGTATTCGCTGCTGCTCTTCTCCGCTTGCGCCACGGCCTGCTGCTGTGTCTCCAGGTCGCGGTGAAGGGTGCCCAACGCCGACCGGGCCTGTTCCAGTGCCTTCGACTTCTCCGTTTCGCTGTTCCGAAGCAGGTCCACTTCCTGTGCCAGCAGTTGCTCGGACTCCGCGAACTCCCGGACCTGCCCGTGCAGCGTGACGAGCTCGGATTGCATCGCGGCCAGGGTCTCGGCGCTCATCGACGTCTGCTGCTGCGCTTCGTTCAACTCGGCTTCCCGGCGCGCCAGCTCCTTCTGAAGCTTCTCCATCTCCGAGCGCGTGCCTTCGAGCGCCGAGGCTTTCGACGCCTCGTTCTTCCGCAACTGCGCCACCTCGGCCGCCAGCGACTTCTCCGAGGCGGAAGCACGTTCCGCCTGCTGCTGCAGCGTATCCAACTGTCCGCGCAACGCTTCCATGGCGCGCTCGCTCTCGCGGCTGTGCGCCTCCGCCTCGCGCACTTTCGCCTCGCGTTCGCTCAACGCCGATCGAAGTTGATCCAGCTCCGCCCGTGCCGCGTCCAAGGCGACCGACTTGTCGCGTTCGTTGTTCCTGAGCGAATCCAATTCGGACTGCAGGGCCTGTTCCGAGGACGACGCCCGGGCCGCCTGGCCCTGTATCGTCTCCAGCTCCCCGCGCAATTCGACGATGGCCTGTTCGCGCTCCGCCGTGCGCTTCTCCGCCTCGGCGATGGCCTGCTCCCGTTCGCTCAGCGTGCTCTGCAATTGCGTCAATTGCCCGCGCGCTTCCGAAAGCGCCTGGGCCTTCGACTCCTCCTGCGTGCGCAGGCGCTGCAGTTCCTTGTTCAGGGCCAGTTCCGAGGCCGCCGCGCCTTCGGCCTTCTCGTGCAGCGAAACCAGTTCGTCCTCCATCTCCTCCATCAGCTTCTGATGCAATTCCGTCTCGCGCGCCGCCTGTGCAATCGCCGCCTCGCGGTCTTCCAGCGTCTTCTTCAGCGTGTCGAGTTCCGCCCGGGCGTTCTCCAGTGCCCGCGACTTCTCCTCCTCCCGCTGGCGGATCGCCTCCAATTCCTCCGACAGCGAACGTTCCGACTGCGCCTTCTCGTCCGAACGGTTCTTGATCGCCGCCAGCTCCCGCTGCAGTTCCTCGATTGTGGTCTGAAGCTTCTCCTTGTCGAACACGTCCGTCAAACGCGCATCGAGCGTGGCGCGAAGGGTTTGCCCCTGATGATGCTGCGCCGTAAGCATCTGGCCGAGCAAGGACACCTGGCTCGAATCCAGGAGGCTGCCCAGGCCGCGCGCCTCCGACCGGATCCGTTCCAACTCCGCCTGAAGCCGGACACAGGCCTCCAGCGCCTCCTGCGCACGGCCCAGCGCCGCCAGGTTCTCGGCGCGCAAATACATTACCAGCGTGCTGGTGGGGAGGATTTGCGCTAGCCTGTCTAAGGTGTCGAGGGCCTCGGCGTGTCGCTTGTCGCGGTAAAGGGCCACCGTCTGCTGGTAAAGCTCGTCAATCACTTGAGGCTGCATAGGTGTTTTCACCCTCTTTTCGGTCGCACCTCGGACGTGGCATCCTTGCGTCAATCTAGTGTACCATAAACCAATACACAGTCTTCCAGCAACTACCTTTGGAGGTGCGGACGTGCCAGAGGAACAAGCCTCAGTAGTCATCATGTGCACCTGCGGGCAGAAGATGAAGGCGCCGGCGGGGGCGGCCGGGAAAACCTACCGCTGCGTCAAGTGCGGCGAACGCATTACGGTTACTCAGGAGATGCTCCAACCGCGGAAAGATCCCGCCCCGGCCGCAGGCGAACTGCCCCCGGCCCGGGAGTTGATGGGACAGCTCCTCCTGGATGCCGGCATCATCAAGCCTGAGCACTTGCAGCAGGCGCTGGAGGCCCAGGCAAAAGAAGGGGGGAAGCTCTTCGAAGTTCTCATTCGGCTGGGGCATCTGAAGAAGGACGCCCTGCACGATTTCCTTTCACGACAGCCCGGTGTCGCCGGAATCGATCTGCGCCGGGTCGAGATCGACCGCAAGCTCCTCGAGATCATCCCCCGGGAAATGGCGCTCGAATGCCTGCTGCTCCCCATTGACCGCCTGGGAAAACTCCTCACGGTGGCCATGGCCTGTCCTCTCGACAGAGACAGCATCGAACGCATGGAGCAGTTGACCGGACTCAAAGTCAAGGCGCTCCTCTGCAAGCTCGACGACATCCACGCCGCAGTCCAGAAGTATTTTCCCTCCGGCGCCTCCACGCCCGTCGGCATGGCCACGTTTGGCTTGTCCGTGGCTCCAGCCGCCCCCAAGAAAGACCTGGGCGATGTCCTGGCCCGCCTCGAGGCCCTTGCTCCCTCGCAACTTGCCCTGGATCACATCCGCGCCGTGGCGGCGGACCCAGCCAAAGGAATCGCCGACCTCTCGGCGGCGGCCGGAGAAGATCCGGTGGCCGCCGCCCTGTTGCTGCGCGTCGCCAACACCGCCGGCTTCGGTCTACAAGGCGCCGTGGACAGCGTGCCCATGGCCGTCGCACTGCTGGGCAAGGAGGGCGTTCTGGCCGCCTTGCCGGATCAAGGCGCATCGGACCGCGCGGTGACGACGGAGCTGAACCGCAGATCGCTGCGGGCCGCAAAGATGGCGGCCGCGCTGGCGCAAGTGACCGACCGCGTGGGGGCGGGCCTCGCGCAAACCGCCGGACTCATCCATCTGCTCGGTGCCTACGCGCTCGCCACGGCCGCCGAAGACCGCTACGCAGAGGTGGACATGACCCGGACCACGCCCGAGTTGGCCGTCTCGGAAACCCGTGCCTTGGGCATGAACCACGCCGAGGCCGCTTTCGGACTTGCGGTCAAGTGGCGCTTTCCGGACGCCCTCTGCCAAGTGCTCCGGCATAGCCTCGCCCCGCAGAATGCCCAGGCGCTTGCCTATCTTGCGACCCTGGTGTTCGTGGCCGCGTTCATCGCCTCACAGGAAGGGAAGATCTCCATAGAAACCCTGGAACCCTGCCGCATCCACCTGAAGACCCTGGAAATCGACCCGGCCACCGCGTTGCGGCTCTGCCAAAACCTCTGAGACGCGCCGAAAGAAATCATCATGCCTGAACAAGACGCACTCAACTTCATCGTGCATGTTCGCCGTTCCCCGGATCTGAGGAAACGCGTCGATGCACTGAAGGGAGCGGCCGCCGTCCGCGACCTGGCCGCCTTGGCGGAAAAGGAAGGCTTTTATTTCACTGAACAGGAATACCGCGCCGCCGTCGTGACGCTATCGCGGGGAGAATTGTCCGACGAAGCGCTGGACGCGCTCATTCGGGAAATGGGTTCGGAGCATCGCTGACGCTCAGGAACCTTGCTGGTAATTCGCTATCAGCGCGGGGCAGCCATCACACCCTGACGCCACCCGGTGTATCTGCGCCGGCAGCGCATGAGGAAGTTCAGGATCCCGAAGAATATTGAGGAACGTGTCCTCGAATACACTCCCCAAATGATACTCCCGGTTCCCCTTCACGAGCCCGCACGTGTATAACTCGCCCTCCGCGCTCACAAAGATCATCCGCGAAGGACCCTGGCAATTGGGCCGCTTGCCGTACTCCTGAGGATCGGCCACCGCCACGTTTACGCCCTCCGCAACCAACGGCGCGAAAGCGTCAAGCGAGTCCTGTTTCACAAATACCGTCAGGAGTTGCCGATCCAGCTCCTGTATGGAGCCCAATTCATCCTGCGTGAAGCTAGAAGCAGACGTGTGCAAGCCAACCATCATCCCGTGCGTGGTCTGCGCCCACTGCGCGATGTCCACCACCTCCGGGAAACTCGACAGCGAGGTCCGCATCGTTAACACCAGCCAGTTCACCCCGTACGCCGCCGCTTCATCCACCACATTCAGCCAGTCGTCCAGCGTCAATTTCACCGAATCGCCCGAACTGTCTTCCGCCTGCGCAATGCCCTTGTCCGAAACCTCAATCCATAAGAAGGTGATCTCTTGAGGCGATGTCTCCATCCCCTCGCTAATCTCCTTGACGCCGCTTCGGATGCGCTTCAGGAGGTTGAATGGATCCACCACGTTCTCGTCGGCTGTCTTGTCTTGATTGCTCACGCTGCAACACCCACCTGTACATGCTTTCTTGCGGACGTCATTGTAGGGCAAAGATTCACTCATATCAACTCCATCAAAAGGTAGGTCACATCTTAACCGGCAAAAGGCATTCTCGCCACACCACTTGCACGAAAGAAACACGCCACCGCCTCGTTTCATTTCTGCAGCAAAACCCCGGTGAGGCCCGCGGTGGCGCACGCTCCTTCACTCGCCCGGGGGATGACTTCCCGGGGGCCGGGCCACCGGGCCCCGGGAGCATTCCCCGCAGCAACTCACCTGAACGCCCTTCCTAAATGTGCGGATTGGCTCCTGCAGTCGACCCGCCTGAACCCGGGAGGTCTTCGGCGGACGCTCAGGGAACCCAGGCACGCGGAATGAGGGAGATCTATGCTTTTATCGAAATTAGCACTTGTTGAGATCTCGCACCATCTGCTATACTGACCCGTGGTCTGCTGGAAGTTGAAACAAGTTTTTCCCTGCCGTGTGCGAGTGGGCCCAAAAGCGTTGATCCTTTAGTATTGAACCGGGAATTCAAGATCTGAGTAGCCTACGACATGCCGCCTCCTGGTGGAAGCCGGATGGCTACCGTGAGAAATCCCACCTAGTTGAGGTAAAGGTTCGATGCGCTTTAGCGGCCTGACGGCACGTGCGGGGCTTTTTTACTGTGGACTTCCCTCAGCACCTTTTTTCCAGAACAAGTAATTACTTGACATTTTCATGAGGGCTGCGTAAACTACTGCTAGGATGAAGTGGAGGAACAGACTCCCTCCGTCAAGTGAATATCGCCCCGGAGACGGGGTGAAGGGTCGTTAGAGTTGAACTCTGCCCCTTGGCAAATGGGGGATTGTGGGTGAGAAAACCGCTCGCGCCCATCACCTTTCCCATCAATAAAGTGTTGACAGATAATCAGATTTGTGATAGCCTCATCAAAAGTAGGGTGGAGAAATGTTAGGGCAGGCAATGAGATTTGACTGACAGCGGGGTGTGGTTTGGTCGTCCAAACAACGATTGAATCCTCCTAGAAGGAGCTAGACTTCCTTGTGGTTCTCCAAACCCAAAAAGGCCATCGGACTTGACATAGGGACCCACTCGGTCAAGGCCGTGCAACTCTCGCGCTCGGGCGGGCGGCTCTGCATTGACGAAGTGGGCTATGCCTTGCTGGATCGCAACCAGGTTAATGCCAATCCGATCGCTGCCAATGCTACTGCCGTGCGTCAGGCCCTGCAGAGCATGAATCTGCCCCAGGCCATGCTGGTTGCAGCCCTGCCGGGTCAGACCGCCGTCATCCGCTACCCGCGCATCCCGGAGACTCCCCGCGACAAGATGGCCCAGGTGGTCGAACGGGAAGCGGGGCAGAACATCCCCTATGATCTGAATGAAGTCTTCCTGGACTGGGTGCCGTTGGACGAAACCAGCGAGGGCGGCCAGAAGCAAATCAAGCTATTGCTCGTCGCCGCCAAACACGAGGTGATCAGTTCCCGCGTCCAGATTCTCGATGCGGCCGAGCTCAAGTGCGGCATCATGGGCGTGGATTCCCTGGCCCTGGCCGATGCCGCCGAGTGCTGCGGTATGCTGCGCCCCGGGGAAACCGTCGCCCTCGTCAACATCGGACTCACTTCGGCCAGCATCCACTTTGTGAAGGATGGCATCTCCAATTTCATCCGCGATGTGAGCTGGGGCGCCCGCGAGATGATTCAGGCGATTGCCAAGGATCGACGCGTCGATTTTGAAGAAGCCGAACGCGCCCTGCAGGCCGTGGCGAAAGAAGCCCCCGCAGCCGTCGCGGCCCCCGAGCCGGAGGTTGACCTCGACACGGCGCCACGGCCCCCGAAGCTCCCCGCGGGCGGCTCCTTGTTGGATCCCCTGGACAGTGAACTCGGCTTAGGCGAACCGCTGAGCGGACCCGCGCCGCGGCCCGGCCTGGGCGAAGAACCCAAACGGGAGGCCCGCGAGTTGATCGCCGCGCCCCTCACCCGCCTCGTCTCCGAAATCCGGAGATCCTTCGATTTCTATGAACATCAGCTGTACGAACGCCCCGTGGACCGAATCATCCTCAGCGGTGGCATCGCCCATCTGCCCATGGTGGGCGAAACCCTCATGGAAGAACTGGGCGTCAACGAAGCCGAAGTCGCTGACCCCACCTCCGGCGGCATGATTCTCGCCGACGATGTCTCCATGCCGGTACTGCACGAACGGCCCGCGCAGTTCATGGTCGCGATTGGGCTGGCCGCCCGCGGAATGGCAGACCTATGATTACCATCAATCTACTGCCCCACGACCTGCGGCCCATCAAGCATTCCGCCCTCCCGTACGCCGGCGCCGTGCTCGTGTTCCTGCTCGCCGTCTTCGGCATGGCCTTCGTGTTCATGACCATGCATGGGCGCATCGCCGACACCCAACAGGAACTCGACGCAAAACAGACCGAACTGGGCGCGCTGGCCTCCGTGGTCAAGGAATTCAACGATCTCAGCCAGCGCAAGATCACCCTCGAGAAAAAGGCCCAGATCATCAAGGAAATCCTCAGCGACCGCGTGATCTGGTCCGAACACCTCAATCAGCTGGCCGGGCTCACGCCCGCCAATATCTGGTACAAGCGCATTCGCGTGGTCTGGCAGAGCTTCAAGGAACAGCAGGTCAAGGTCGATCCGAAGACGGGCAAAGTCGTCCTCGATCCCAAGACTCAGCAGCCGCAGATGGAAACCAAGAGCATTCAGAAGCCGGTCCTCGAAATCTCCGGCTATGTCGTCGCGGACGCCCAGGGCGAACGGCAGGTTTCCCCGCTCCTTGACGCCACCACGAAAGCCGATTCCGAGTTTGCCAAGATCTTCACCCTGCAGCCGCCCAAGATTGAAGACACCGAGTTCAAGGGATTCGCCGTGCGCGGCTTCACCCTGAACTACGTGATCGAAACCGGAGGGAAGAAGCCGGATGCTTGACCTCTTCAAAGGCAAGGTAACCTCCAAAGACTGGGCCTTCGTCGGCGCTATCCTCGCGGCCGCCGCAGTGCTCTGCGCCGTGTTCTATGCCGGCGTCTTCAACACCCAGCAAAAGAAACTCGCCGAAACCAGCAAGAAACTGAGCGATGTCCGCTCCCAGTTGAAGGCCGCCTACGACATCAAGCAGAACGCCGAGAAGCTCCAAACCGAGGTCAGCAAGATGGATGACCTCGTCAATCGATTCCAGAACCGCCTCCCGGACGAGCGCGAAATCCCGCAACTCCTCCGCAAGTTCGAAGCCCTCGGCGATAACATGGGCCTCCGCGTCGAACTCTCCGCCCAGGCCACCATCTCCGATCAGTCCAAGGAAACCATCCCCTACAAAGTCACTGCACGCGGCAATTTCCATCAGGTCGCGGGATTCATCAACTTGCTCGAACGCGATGAACGCTATCTCAAGGTTTCGGATATCGACATTGGCGAAGAGGAAGCGGGCGTGTCACAATGCACGTTTATCCTGAGCACGTTCCGCTTCACCCAGTCAGCGCCGGCCGCCGAAGGCGAACAAGCCAAACCGGGTGAGAAGAAGTGAACAATCAAAAACAAATCATCTTCGCGGGCATCCTTGGCGCCGTACTGGTCGCCGTACTCGTGTATCAGTTCCTCCTCGCCGGCGGAACTCCGCCCCCCCCTGCCCAAGAACGCGGCCGGCGCCAACCCCGCCGCGACGACCGGCGCCCAACCGGCGCAGACGGCCACCAAAACCGCCGCTGCCGCGCCCACCCTTGAGCTAATGCAGGTGGACATCGATCCGGACGCGCTCCTCAAGGACATCTCGGTTGTACCGTTCGATTATCAGGCCAACAAGATCGAGCGCGATCCCATGGCACCCCTCATCGGCGTCATCCGGACAGGCGAACCCGGAAAGGCTGCCACCGCCACCGGTGCTCTCGAAGACGTTCTGCAGAAGAAGGTTACAGGCATTGTCTGGGATGATCAGAACCCCGTGGCCGTCGTGGACGACGAAGCGGTCAGCGTGGGACATACCTATCCCAACGGCGTGCAGGTTCAATCCATCGAAAAGGACCGCGTCATCTTCAAGGTGCGCGACTCGCTGATCCCCGTGCCAATGAAGGAGCTCTAACGTATGCGTCCGTTTTGCCGCATCTATCTCGCGTGTCTGCTGCTCGTGGGGGGGCTGGCCGCCCAGGCAGACGAAGCGAACACCCTTCCGGCGCTCCAGGCGCAGAAGGAAAGCGCCGTCCGCGCCTGCATGGACCGCTCGACCGCTGCCCCCACTCAGGCGGCCATCCGAGACGCGGCCTCGCGCGCTCAGGCACTCACCGCGCTCGCCTTTCATGGCTCGCCGGGGCAGGCTGTCGTCACCTTCAGTGCCACTGCCGCACCGGAATACAAAATTCTCGCGATGGACGAGGGCCGGCGCCTTATCGTCGATCTCAAGAACACCATCAACCTGCGGGGCAACCGCAAGTTGTCCTTCGAAGGACTGCCCTTCCTCCTGGATGTCCGGGACAGCCTTTTCTCCGTGTCGCCTGAATGCATCACCCGCGTTGTCCTAATCCTGGACCGGCCCTGCGGCTACGAAGTCGAGCGCTATGCCGGGAGCATCGTCTTGCGCTTGTCCGAGGCCCGAGGAGAGGAATCCCTCTCTCTGGACAACCTCGTGGATCAGTTGAATGCCGTCCGTAGCCAGCAGGAAACGCCCGACGCGGAAACCATCGAGATTACGCGCCTCACCGAGAGCCTCAGGGCTGTCAGCGACCCCGCCCTTGACCTCTCCACCGCACGGCCTGCGGCCTATGCCGCCGACGCGCAGCCTGTCGCCCCGGGAACGGCGCCAGCCCCCGCGGAGGCCCAACCAGCCGCAGGACAGCCTGCCGCCCCCGCACCGGAAAGCGAAGAAGCCAAGCGCCTGCGTGAAGCGGGACTCCTGCCGCCTTTGCCGCAGCAACCGCCCGCGCCTCCGGCGGCGCCGCCTGCCGGCCCCGAAGGTCAGCCGCCCGCCGCGCCCGCGGAAACCACGCCCGCCGCTGAACCGCCCGCGCCTCGCGAAGACGCGAAGCCCGACACCCGCGAAGCCAATACGGCCATCGCCAGCAAGATCGAGCAAATCGAGAGCGGCCAAACGCCCGATGGCGCGAAGGCCCTCACTTCTGCGGAATCCGGCGGCGCCGAGCCCAAAGTCTACACCGGCGATCCGCTGCAACAACTGGTTAATGTCGACTTCCGCGAGATGGAACTCGCCAATGTCGTCGCCCTGCTCGCGCACAAAGCAGGCATCAATGTCATTGCCGGCGCCGATCTCGCGGGCACTGTCACCGCCAAGCTCACCCGGGTCCCCCTCATGCAGGCGATGCAAACCGCCCTCCGCATGAACGGCCTCGGAATGATTGAGGAAGAGGGCATCTATCGCATCGTGCTTTATGAGGAATCCGTCGCCGCCCAACGGCAATCCGTCCTGGTGACCCTGCAAAACGCCAAGGCCGAGGACCTCGAAAAGGTTCTCAAGGACATGGTTGCCGGTACGAAGGACCAACGCCTCGTCACAGTATCCTCCAACAAGCCCGCCAATATCCTCGTCATCACCGGACCGCAATCCAAGACGGACAACCTTGTGCGCCTCGCGCATGAACTGGACGTCGCCGAACCGGTCCTGCCAACTATCACGGAAGCCATCAAACTCAACTATGCCGAACCCGATCTCATCGTTCCCATGCTCGAGAAGATGCTGACCCCGGGCGTTGGAAAAGTCGCCGCGGATGTCCGGGCACGCCACCTCATCGTAACCGATGTCCCCGTCGTCGTCGAGCAAATCCGTCAGCTCGTAAAGGATGACCTCGACGTTTCCGTCAAGCAGGTCGTCCTCGACACGATGGTTGTCGATGCCAGCCTGAACGACACTTCCCGCACGGGCGTGGATTGGCTGCTCAAGGCCGTCCAGGACAAGAATCTGCGCCAGGCAGCCCTGGGAGATAACGGGCGCGCGATCGGAACGCTTCAAAGCCTCGCCGGGGGACCGGCCCTGGGCCTGGCCAATCCCGCCGGCGCCATCAGCTATGCCTTGCTCACGAGCGATATTGACTGGAAAGGGGCCATCCAGGCGGAGATCCAAAATCGGAACGGGAATCTCATTTCGAATCCCGTGCTCATCACCGTCGAGAACAAAGAAGCGAAGATCTCGATCTCCCGCGAAATCCCCTACACGGAACTCTCCCAAACCAGCGCGGGCGGCTCTCAGACGAGCACCCGGTTTAAGGACGTCGGCACGGTCGTCGCCATCACGCCAAGAGTCACCCACGACAATCACATCATTTGCGACCTCGACGCCAAGGAAAGCGGGGCCGTCGGCGAATCCACCTCCGGCGTGCCCATCGAGCAGAAACGTCAAATGACAAATACTGTCCACATGAAGAGCGGACAGACGATTTTCATCGGCGGCTTGCGCAAGAAGGAACAGGACGCAACCATCCGGAAGATCCCCATTCTGGGCGATATCCCGGTCGTCAACGTCATGTTCCGGAATAACAACCGGACCGACGTCTTCAACGAACTGATGATCTTCCTCACGTGCAGCGTACTCGGCGAGGAACATCCGGAACTCACCCCGGCCAAGCAACAGAAGTTCGACGAAGGCAAGGGAATGGAAACGAAAGTCGACGGCCAGCGCGCCGTCTTCCATGACATCGTGCATCCCGAAGACACGCGCGACCCCTTCTGGAAGTGGCGCCGCGCCAAATAGGCCCTTTCAAACACGTCCCAAACCGGCCACGGTTTACGCCGTGGCCGTGCCTTTTTACTTGCCTGCCGGTGCGCAGGGATGATACTTTTCCCTCCCCAGAGCATCATGAATAACTCGACGCCCGAAACACGGAGCACGCGCTGCCCACATGTCTGCCCCCAGTCCCGGAAAAGCCCTCCTCAGCATTCAGAATGCCATCATGAGCTATGGCGGACAGCCCGTCCTCGATGGCGTCTCGCTGACGATTCACGAGGGCGATCGCATTGGGCTCATCGGACGAAACGGCTCCGGTAAATCCACGTTGCTCCGCATTCTGGGCGGCCTCATGGAACCGGACGCCGGGCTCGTAACGCGCAGCCAGGGACTACGCGCCGCCCTCTTGCCGCAGGAGTGTGATCTCGACCTCTCGAAATCCGTGCAGGAAACCCTTCGTGAAGCCACGGCCGAAATCCGCGCCATGGCCGATGACTATCATGACGTCCTCGAACGCATGGGAACCGTCTCCGGCGCATGCTGGGAACACGCGGAACTGCAAAGCCAGGCGGATGCGCTGCAACATGCGTTGCATATCCATGGCGTCTGGGACCTCGATCAGGAGATCAAGAAGATCTCCATCTCCCTCGATCTTCCCGGTCCCGACCGCATACTCAACACCCTGTCCGGGGGAGAATTGCGGCGGGTGCATCTTGCCTCCCGCATCATTCAGCATCCGGACCTGCTCATGCTGGATGAGCCAACGAACCACATCGACACCCGAAGCGTCGAGTGGATCGAGGAGTTCCTTGAAAGCTACGAGGGAAGCTGTGTCCTCGTAACGCACGACCGCTATTTCCTCGACCGCGTCGTAAACCGCATAGTCGAAATCGAGTTCACGAATCTCCTCTCCTTCCCCGGGAGCTACGAGCGATTCCTCGACTACAAGTCCGTCCTCGAAGACACCCGCGCCCGGACCGAAGCAAACCGCCTCGGCATGATTCGCCGGGAGCTCGAGTGGTACCGGCGCGGTCCCAAGGCCCGCGGCACGAAGCAAAAGGCCCGGATTAACCGCTTCCTGGACGTGCGTGATCAAGCCCCGCCCGCCCGCCATCGCGAGTTCCTCTTTGAGATCCCCCAACCGCAGCCCCTGGGAAAAGTCGTCCTCGAAGCCAAGAAGCTCACCCACGGATTTGAAGATCGTATCCTCTTCCGCGACTTCAATCTCCTCATTCAAAAGGACATGCGCGTCGGCATCCTCGGCCCGAACGGCTCCGGAAAGACCACTCTGCTCCGCGTGCTCATGGGCGTCGAAGAACCCCGGCGCGGGAAACTCATCCATGGAGAGACTGTGGAGTTTCTCTACGTGGATCAAACCCATGAAGAGGTCGCCCCGCACAAGACAGTCCTCGAATTCATCTCCGACGGCGCGCGCTGGCTCGAAGTCAACAATCGCCGGATCTACGTGCCCGCCTATCTCGAACGCTTTCTTTTCGACAAGGACGCCGTCGACGCGCCCATCGGGAACCTCTCCGGCGGCGAACGAAACCGCCTCTATCTCGTCAAGCGCCTGCTTCAGGGCGGCAACTTCCTCGTCTTTGACGAGCCGACGAACGACCT
>CAILVY010000021.1 GCA_903837785.1 Candidatus Hydrogenedentota bacterium | reverse complement strand
GCATGGAGTCGCGCACGAACCTCCCGGCTGCGGTGCCGCGCCTGAAACTATCCTTCGCCTACGACTACATGTCCCGCCGGGTGGGCAAGACCGTCTGCACCAACGCTTCCGGCTCCTGGATCCTGACTTCTGACTCCTCCTTCCTCTACGACGGCTGGGCCATGATCCGCGAAGTGATCCCCTCCTTGGAGGGGTCTGGGGTGGGTTCTTCCACCAATTCCTACGTGTGGGGCCTGGACCTGTCGGGGACACTGCAGGGAGCGGGCGGGATAGGGGGCCTGCTGGCGGCGGTGCGGGACGGGACGAACTACTGGGCGGCGGCGGACGGCAACGGAAACATCACGGCGTACGGGGCGGGCTATCCAGGGGGCGGGACCAACGTGGTGGCGCACCGGGAATACGACCCCTATGGGAACACCGTCGCGCTGGAGGGGCCGGCCAAGGATGCCTTCCCGTTCTGGTTCTCCTCGAAGTATTGGGACATGGAGACGGGGCTGGGCTTTTGGGGCTACAGGTACTACCACCCGGAGACGGGTAGGTGGCTTTCCCGGGATCCGATTGAGGAACGGGGGGGGCTGAACATATATCTCTTTGCTGGAAATGCATCTCTCTATTCTATTGACCCTTTGGGAACAAGGCATGGCAATCCTGTGCCTCCAGACGCGATCACGCCTCCCCCGTCGTCGCCTTTCACGGGAGGGTTCTATCTTAACACGCTGATTAATGACATATTTGGACATCCTACAGGCCTTGATCATGACATTTTGGATAGGTGGTTCAATGGAGGCGGTGCAGAGTTGATCGTTGAAAACAGCAGAATACCAGTCATCGGTGCCTACAACTTTCAAGATTACATCGAGTCTGAACAACTTATTGCCAAGGCATGTGCATGCCCTGCTCAACACTTTCCAGTGTGGCTGAAGAACGATTGGGAATCAGAATCGCTTATTGGGCAGTTGGTGTTTGAACTCAAGGGCACGCTGAAATCAAATTCACTAACTTGGACCTTTGAAGGGACTATGAACGGCGTCAATGAACGTTGGGATTTTGAACCATTCAAGAGCAAACCTTGGCGGACATATCAAGGTTTCTCCGCTGAATTGCTAGGGTGGCTATATACCGTCCTAACACCAGCCCGAGAGTTTGATCTGAAATTTATTAATCCGGTCAGCAAAAAACAGCGGGGGATTTGTCCGTGAGAAAGCTTCCCCATTTGCGTTCACAGTTCGTTGCCCGGTTCATCAGAATTCTGTTGTTCAGCATGATCGTTGGTCTTGCGTACGGGCACCAAATGCTTGTGCATGGCAGCGGCTGGGCGGTGGCCGTGTCATTTGTGATGTCCCTTTCAACAATTTATGCGGTCGGCACGCACAAAGCTTATCTGTGGAGTCTGTCCTCTTCCCGCTGGTACTGGACGCGACTTGTGTTTTCCGCAGCAAGTTCATTGCTCGTAGGCATGGGTTTTGTATTGGCGTACCTCATTGTGTTGAGAATGTATTCGCGTTCGGTTTGCGATGATATTCTGTTTCAATGCCAACCTGCGGCCCGTTTTGGCAAGGAGTATCCGCGCTTTGCGACGCTTGGATTTGCCTGCCTTCTGATGATTATGATGTTCACATTCGGAGTGTGTAGGTGCCTTTTCATTGCAATCAAGGAGCATAAGGAGCATAGGGGTCGTGGAGCATAGTGGAGGAGCAGGGAGCATTGGGAACATTGGGGTCACCCATGAGAAGCGAAGTCAAAGAGCATAGGGGTCGGACCTTAAAGAGCATAGGAAGAGCATAGGAAGGAAGCATAGGGGTCAGCCCTTGAGATAAAAGATAATTGCGGTGGGCATTGGGGTCAGCCCTCAAGAATCAAGAAAGCAGACGATGAAGGGCAGTGAACGGCAGGGGCAGGGCTATGCGTACGGTTACGACTTGATCGGCAAGCGGTTCCCGGATTAGACCTATGCAAAACGGCCCCGATTCCCGCGCTGAGCCGGTAACAAGTCCCCGGCTACGCCGTGGACTTCGCCGCGGCAGGCTTATTGATGTCTGCATGATGTTGCGAGTCTTGCCATAGCCACTGCCGCCAGGTGCACATCTTGCCGGTTCTCTGGCTGTCACTTGTTTTGTGACACAACGTGTAGCGAACGCCACGACTATACGCGGGGCTGGTTCTGTGAGAGCATTACCCCGTAATGGTCTCCTGCATCCATGGTGGGGATACCAAGGTGTTCG
>CAILVY010000020.1 GCA_903837785.1 Candidatus Hydrogenedentota bacterium | reverse complement strand
GCGGCGCCGGCGAACACGGAGGCCGCAACCAGGCCAAGGACAATCCTTGATCGTGCCGCCGAGTGGCGGCGCATACGCAATCGCATCGCGGCAATCCTCCTTTGCGGTCAATCTTGAGGCATGGATCCAGATCATTCGACGAGCGACAGCGGCCGGGCGAACTCCAGATCGGCCCGGTGGATGTCCCACGTGTAGGCGGTCCAGCCGGGTCCTTGCCGGCCGCTCGCGTAATACAGGGTCATGTGCGTCTCGTCCCCGAGGATCTCGCCGTGCGGCCCGCGCAGGAAGCGCGGGTAGAGCCGTGCACGGAATTCGACACCGCGCGGGTCGTGCAAGGCAATCTGGCGGGGCGCCTGAAGCGGATCATTGCTTCGGTCATCGCACGGGAAGAGTCCCGTTTCCGAACGCAGGATTGTCACGCGGTCCGTGCCGAGGACCGGCCGGACCAGATAGAGTGACGCGCCGAGCACGCCAAAATCCGTCATGGCGAATTTCGAGACAATGCTCTCCGGCACGGGCGGGATGGCCCCCAAGTCGTCCTTAAGACCGCGAATTCTCTTCACCTCTTTCCGGAATGTTGGGTCTGGCGATTCGAGCCGAACCATCACATCGGGCCAGCCGGTCGCATCGACATAGTAGAGAACGAAGTTTCCCTCGCGGAACAAAACCGAAGGCTGTCCGCAGCCGTAACGGCGGTTTTCGGGCCGGAGATTCGCGGCCGGCGGCGCCACAACCGGCTGCGGGTCGTCATTGTCCGGCCATTTGTTCCAGTGCCTCGCGTCTGTCGAGGTTGCCATAAAGACGGCGTTGTTGTACTCGATGGGCGTCTCGCCGGGACGCGTCTTGAACTCGCCGGCCCCCTCGTAAAACATGTAATACGTTCCATCCACCTTGACCACGCTCGGGTCCCCGATCTGTTTCTTCTCCCAACGGGTATCCGAGGCTTTGAGCACTTCGATCGGGTGCGGCGACTCCGCCGTGTACACATCCGGCGCGACTTCGTGGCCCGTTCCGTTCAAGTGCCATGCGTACCCGTCCCGGCTCTCCGCGTAGAAGATACGATCGCCTTCGAGCGTATAGTCGAATGAGAACGGCTTCCCCTCCTGGTCCGTTCCGTCATAACGGCGGGTCTCTGTGGAGCGGGGGCTTTGCCGCGTCCACCACATCCTGTAAACGTCCCCGTCTTTCATGACGCATGCACCCCAGTCGTACGGGCTGCCCTCGACGGGCGACTCGCGCTGGATGGCGAAAACCTTCACCGCGCACTGGCCGAACTCGCAGGTCCAGTCCGGCTGCACGGCCAGCAGTGTGCCTGTCAGGAACAGAAGAAACATCGCCGTCTCCCGCGCCCGGAACGGACGCCGGCACAGGATACGGGCTTTCGAGGCCGATTGCATGTTTCCGGCCACCTCCCCGCGTGCCGAATGCGCACTTTCGTGGGGTATTCCTTGACAAGCCGTATGTGGAGCAATAGGATAGTCACTACTGTTTTGGAAAACCGTGTGCGAAGACTTGGAGGGAGATTCTGCCATGCGATTCCATTGCGCGCGCAGTTTGGCCGTGATAGTTCTGTTTGCATCGTTGTGTGCGCCTTCGGCATGGGCGCAGAGAATGTACACGGCGTACAACATGTGGTACGAAAAGCCGGACCACCTTTATGCCATCAATTATAAGAAGGGGACAATGATCCCGGCGGGAACCGAAGTCAGCGACGTGGGGGTCTCCCAAGATCGCCGACCGATGATTGTCTTCACCACGGTAAAAGACGGACAGATGTTCAAGGTCGAATTCGAGGAGAAGTATCACCCTGGTTTCAGCCTGACGGATTACACGCAAAAGATGTTCACTTCGAAGAGCCTTTCGGAATTGACCAAAGGCATGTCCAAGGAAGAGACGCAAGCCATCAAGGACGGTAAACTGGTCGTGGGCATGAGCAAAGCGGCGGTTATTGTCGCGTATGGCTATCCGCCGGAGCATGCAACGGCCAACACAGAATCGAACAGGTGGACATACTGGCTCGACCGCTTTCGCAAAAAGGTCGTCTACTTTAATGACGCCGGGCGTACTCGCAAACCACCTGCCGATGTGGCGAACGAACTCTAGCAGACCATGCGAGTCAGCCACACGGAAGCTGGGACCGAAGTTCCCGCTTTTCCACAGTCCGTTGATCGCATTCAGGGTCCGGTGTCGAGACAGTGAAGCTGCGCTATTGCCAAGAGAAAGGGGTATGGAATGCAGTTCATTCTAGCGTCCACACGGATAGCGCTACTCCTCGCGTTGATTACGCTCTTTGCCGCCTGCGCACCAACCGTCTATCTTCCACGCGCAGCCCATGCGTCCAAGCCCGGTGGCCCCGGCCAAATTGCGACCGCCGTTGAAAGCGCGAAACAGTGCAAGGTGGCCCTTGTGGTGGATAGGGCTTCCTATCGGGCGAGCGGGTACCGCCTGAGGGACTACCCGGAAAGTGTGGCGGCACTGACAAAGACGGCCTGCACACAGGAGGGCGAGTGCAAGTCAGTGACACTGTTCAACTCCTGGGAACAGGCGCGCATGGAGAACAAGTTCCGTGTGGATGCCGGCGGCGAACCGTTTGACTATTACATCGTGATGAGTCCAGGCCTCACGTCATTCAGGTCGGGGATTCACCTCGGCATGATTGGGCCTCAGTTCATCATCATTCCGGTGCTGGAGCCTTTCTTGCCGGCCCCGTTTCATCCACGCTATGCGAAGGCAAACGTCAACTGGCGGCTTGCGGCATATGACCGAAGCGGCGAGCTGCTGTGTGAGAAGAAGTGCCGTTGGCGCAAGAAGAAGACCTTCCCGAAGAGCCTTTACTACAGCAAAGTGTGTATGAGTTGGGCCATGCGTCCCTTGGCGCGGCAGTTGGCAGATTACATGGATGAAGAGACCGGTGCTTTCCTTCACTCTTCGATTGCGCTCACGCATTCGGAGGACAAAATCAGTTCAGACACGCTGTAGCCGGCACAACAGCGGCCGCCATCCAAGTGCAGGAAGCAACCCTTCTTCCGGGGGAGGTGGTGTCTCGTGAGAAGAATGAAAACGCGCTGTCCCTCAATAAGCAGTGGGAAGACATGGCGCGCGGGGAGCTACAGATTCTCCCGGCAAACAAGAGAATCTCGGACAAACCCGATGCCACTGCGAACATCTCCTGCCGCGTCGACATTGTCTATGGCAGCCGGGCGGCACGCTACTTCGTGGGATTTGGCGCCGGTTCCGGCAGTGTCGCTGTCGCCATTGAGATGCGCGACTGCGGCGGTGTCCGCTACGCCACGAATTCGAAGGCACATTTGGGGGGCGGCGTGTTTGGCGCAGACATGGCCCACGTGATCCGCTCCCCAATTCGCCAATCCGTGGCCGAATTTGGCGCATGCCTCTAGACGTTTCCTGCCAACGCTCCACGTCCTTTCTGCAGGACCCGGCTTCCGGATACTCCCTCAAAAGCACCGTTCGACTCAACGAGATTCGCATCGGGGGCAAGAAGGCAGCACGGAACTGTTCTCCCGGGGACGGGGGAGGATTGTACTTCAATGAGACTCGGAACCTCGCCGGAGGGGGAGTCTTCGCGGGTCGATGAAGGCGAAATCACGCGATATTCGTTTGCATGCCGGATCATGTTCTGTTAGCATACAATGTGGCGTTCAGGCAGGGTCAAAATGGGTCGTTTTCGGGCTGTTTTCTGCATTGGAGAGGGTCCGGCCGAGGGGATTTGCAGGGCGTATGGGAACAAGAGAAATCGCGCTTGTAACAGGGGCCAGCAAGGGCATCGGGGCGGCCATCGCCCGGTCGCTGGCGGCGGCCGGATACGATATCTGGCTCAATTATCGAAGCGATCATGCGGCGGCGGAGCAGGTGGCTCAAAGTATTGAGGCTATGGGAGTTACTTGCACGAAAGTGCCTTTCGATGTGGCCGATGCGGCGGCAGTCAAAGCCGCCCTTGCTCCCCTCCTGGAAGTGCAGGCGCCGTTTGTTCTGGTGAACAACGCCGGTTTCACCCGCGACGCACTGCTGTTCTGGATGTCGGAAGAGGAATGGAAGAGCGTGCTTTCCGTGCATTTGGACGGTTTCTTTCATGTGACGCATTGCGTGCTCGACCGCATGGCGCGAAGGCGGAAGGGCCGGATCATCAACATCGTCTCGACTTCCGGCCAGACGGGCGTGGCTGGCCAGGTCAATTACTCCGCAGCCAAGGCGGGCGTCATTGGCGCCACGCGGGCGCTAGCCAAGGAAATCGCCCGGCGCAACATTCTAGTGAACGCGGTGTCGCCCGGGTTCATCGAAACAGAAATGACGGAAGCGCTTCCGAAGGAGCAGATGCTGGCGCATGTCCCGTTGGGGCGTTTTGGCACGCCCGAAGAGGTGGCTGGCGTGGTGGCCTTCCTTTGTTCGGATGCGGCCACATATATCACGGGGCAGGTGATCGGCGTCAACGGCGGGGTATTCATTTAATCAATATGCATCGCGTGGCAGTTACAGGAGTGGGCGCGGTTTCCTGCCTGGGCCTTTGCCGGGAAGACGTTGCACAGCGGCTCTACAAGGGGCAGTCGGGCATCGTCATTGATCCCGAACGCGTTCAGCTGGGCTTTCGCAGCCCGCTCACCGGGCGCATCGACGGATTTGACGCCTCGGCACACGTGAATCGCAAGAACCGCAAGACGATGACGGAGCATGCGGTTCAGGCCTATGCCGCCACAATGCAGGCGCTCGAGCAGGCGGGAATCGATCCTGCGGATCTCGAGAATGATCAAACGGGTATCGTGTTCGGCTGCGATTCGAGCTGCATCGCGGGCGTGGAACAAGTGGAACTCACGCGGGCAAACCGGACGACGGGCGCCATCAACAGCGGCTATGTCTTTCGCGCCATGACGTCGAATGTCACGATGAACCTCTCCACTCTGCTCAAGACAAAGGGGGCTTCGTGGACGATTAGCGCGGCTTGTTCAAGCGGGGGACATGCCGTGGGCCAGGCCGCGGACCTTATCCGCCTTGGACGCCAGGAACGCATGATTTGCGGCGGCGCACAGGAACTGAACTGGGAATCGATTTCCAGTTTCGACGCGATCGAGGCGTTCTCCGTGCGTGTGGACTCGCCCGAGACAGCGTCGAGGCCGTTTTCGGCCGACCGGGACGGGCTGGTTCCCAGTGGCGGCGCGGCGGCCCTGCTGCTCGAACGCTACGATCTTGCAGCACGGCGCGGCGCGAAGATCCTGGGCGAAGTGCTGGGCTATGGTTTCTCTTCCGATGGCAACAAGATCTCCGTTCCGGATCAGGATGGCCTGTATCGCGCGATGCGCATGGCCCTGCAAGATGCGTGCGTCTCCCCCGTGGATATCGACTATGTCTGCGCGCATGCCACTTCCACGCCGGTGGGAGACAAGATTGAGGCCGCGGCCATTGCGCAGGTGTTTGACGGGGCGGGAACACCCCCCGTTTCCTCGCTCAAGGCGCTGGTCGGGCACGAACTCTGGATGGCGGGCGCGGCGCAGGCCGTGTATTGCACGCTGATGGCCGAACACGGATTCACAACAGCCAATGCCCATTTCTCGGGCCCGGACGAAGCCAGCGCGAAGTTGAACATACTCACGGCGACCCGGGAGCAGCCCCCGCGAAAGGTCCTGTGCAATTCGGCCGGTTTCGGCGGCACGAACGCCTGCCTGGTGCTCGCTTATGCGGTATGATGCGCTTGTCGTGGGCGCCGGGGTGTCGGGAATGACCGCCGCCTTGCGGCTCGCGGCAAGGGGCCTGTCCGTGGCGATCGTTGAAGCCGCCGACAAGATCGCGCCCACGATCCGGGGTTTTCATCGAGACGGTGCCTACTTTGACACGGGCTTCCACTACACCGGCCTGCTCGGCCGAGATGAACTGCTGGGCAGCCTGCTCGATAATCTCGGAGTATGGGAGCGGCTGGCCTGCATTTCCCTAGAGAAGGACCAGGGGGATCGCATCGAATGCGCCCGGCCGCAGTTCTCCCTGCAATTCCGCCAGGACTGGGCAGAGAACGAGGCCATGCTCGGCGCCGCGTTTCCGGCAGAGCGCCCGGGACTGGACGCCTATTTCCGCGCCGTGCGCACGTACTGGGAACAGGTCCCGTGGGCGGTGCTTCGCGGGGAAATGGGCCCCTTGGACCTGGCCAATGAAACCGGGGCGCAAGACCTGCTTGGATTTCTGCGGCGGCATATCGCGGATCCCCGACTGATTGCCACGCTCTGCGCCCATGGATTGCTCTACGGCACGCCCCCCGAGACCACGTCGCTCCTCTATCATGCCATGGTTGCCGGCTCATATTACGGGCAAGCCTTCCAGATTGCGGGCGGCGGCAGCGCACTGGCCGCGGCTTTTGAGGCCGCACTGCAGCGGGCCGGCGTGGCGATCTACACGCATTGCCAGGTGAGTGCCATCGCGTTGTCGGCGGAGGGTGCGGTCCAGGGAGTGGAATGCAACGGCGGGCGCGACTACTTTGAAGCAAACACTTGTCTGTTCTCGGGAGACCCACGCCTGATCCTGGACCTGGTACCGGAGCGAGTATTCCGGCCGGTGTATCGCCGCCGCCTCCGCGAGATGCAGGACACGATGTCCGCGTTCGTGCTTTTCGGCCTGTTGCCCGAGGGCCGCAGTCTGCCGCCAGGCAATCTGATTCTGATGCGCGATCTTGAGGCGGGCGTGGTCCATGCAGCCGGAGCGTTGGATACGCGGCCACTCTTTGTGATAACGTCTCGCGCGCAGGACGGGCCGGGCGGCATTTCGGTGATCTGCCCGATGGATTACGGCGAGTGTGCGACATGGGCAGGGGCGTACACCGGAAACAGACGCATCGGCTACGTTGACTGGAAGAGGCGCACTGCGGATGCTTTGTGCACCGCGTTGATCGCGCGGGGAGGCCGCGCATTCGAAGGTTTCCGCGCAATCGAGGCGGCATCACCGCTTACGTTCCGGCGCTATTGCCACAGCATGGCCGGCGCGCTCTACGGGGTACAGCATCGGGCGGGCGATTTGCCGCTCCTGCCGCGTACGAAGGCGCCGGGACTTTTCTTGACCGGTCAGGGCACGTTGGCCACCGGCGTTTTGGGCGCGGTGATGTCGGGTTATGTCTCCTCCGATGCGGTCATGACGCATCTGGGCCGGGGAGGTCAATTGATATGAACGGACAGCGGGTAATGATCACGGGCATGGGCGCGGTGTCACCCTACGGCGCCGGCGTTGATGCGTTCTGGCAGGGACTAGTCCGCGGCGCAAGCGCGGTCGGCCGGGAGCCGGCTGTGGAGGCGATCGGCGGCGTGCGGAGCAAGGTTGCGGCGGTGGTTCCCGAACTTGACGTCCGTGTAATAGACCGGAAGAAACGCCGCTTCATGTCCAACATGTCGATCTACGCAACCTTGGCGGCCATGGAAGCGGTGGCACAATCCGGACTGGCGCCCGAGCACATCGCGCGCCGGAGCACGGGTCTCTGTCTGGGCTCGACGCTGGGCAGCCCGTGCGAACTGGAGGACTTCTTCCGGCAGTGGGTGCAGACGAACAGCATCGACAACGTCAAGTCGACGTTCTTCTTCAAGATCATGAACCACTCCTGCGTCGCGAATGTGGCGCAGTCCCTGGGCATCCGCGGCCGCATTATCGCGCCCTCCGCCGCCTGCGCCACCGGCGCGCTCGCGATTGGCATGGCGGCCGAGATGGTGGCGACGGGCCAGCAGGAAATCGTGTTGTGTGGCGGCGCCGATGAACATCATGTGGCGGCCACTGCTGTTTTCGACATCATGAATGCGGCCTCCTGCCGCTACAACGACACGCCGGAAGCGACGCCGAGGCCTTTTGATCGCGACCGGGACGGCGTGGTCTGTTCGGAAGGCGCGGGCATGCTCGTCCTCGAGAGCCTGGAGCACGCGCGCGCGCGCGGCGCGCAGATCCTCGGGGAGATTCTGGGCTTCGCCACGCTGAGTTCCCCCGGCAGCCTTGCCCATCCGGACAGTGGCACGATTCAGGAGTGCATCGAGGCTGCGCTGGACTCGGCGAAGATTCCGCCCGGCAAAGTGGATTACGTAAACGCGCACGCCACGGCCACGGAACATGGCGATCTTGCCGAGTGTGCGGCCGTGACGGGGGCGCTGGGCGCGGCGGCGCCGGTGAGCAGCCTGAAAGGTCATTTCGGCCATGCCATGGCCGCCAGCGGTTCGCTCGAGAGCATTGCGTGCGTGAAGATGATCTCCGAGAGCACCCTGATTCCCACGCGAAATCTCCACACGCCCGATGCGGCTTGCCAGCACATGAATCTGCCCGTTAAAGTAACGGGTTGCTCGTTACAGGTCGTCTTGAAGAACAGCTTTGCGCTCGGCGGAGTCAACGTCGCGCTGGTAATCGGGAGAAGTTCCGCGTGAGTTTCGATCAGCATATCGTTCAAGTGGTCAATGCCAGTCTCGTGGACGAATTCGAGATGGAGCCGGAGGCGCTGAAACCGGAGGCCCGCCTGGTCACGGACCTCGGCATGGACAGCCTCGATCTGATGGACATGGTCCTGCTCTTGCAGAATGCCTTCGGCGTGGAACTGCGCGAGGAAAAGCGGATTCGCGAAGTGCGCACCTTGGCCGATTTGTACACACTGATTGGCGTCATCAAACAAGAGATGAACGCATAGGCGGCAGGAAAGCGGGGGTCCGTGAGCAAAGTTGCGGCAGGACTGATTGTGGCGGTGATGAACCTCTGGGTGATCTCCCTGATGGTGCTCGAGTTCATCGCGGGCGTGCTTGTCTTTCCGCCGTGCGCGCTCGTGATGAAATTGTATGACCATTGGCCCGCGGGGAAAACGGTTCGATTTCTGATCTGGATCTACGGAAAGGTCTGGCTCGCCATCGTGTTTCCCTTCGTCCGGGTCCACCGGGAGAACATGTCCATCGAGAATTTCCCGAATCCCGGGATTATCGTGGTCAATCACCGCTCGGTGCTGGACGCCTACTTCATGGGCGCGTTGCCCATTTATGACGCGAATTTCACTGTCCGCGCCTGGCCCTTCCGCCTGTGGTGGTACACGCCGTTCATGCACCTGGCCGGCTACATGAATGTGGAGGCGATGTCCTGGGAAGATCTCGATCGGAATGTGCGCGCCATCGCGGGCGCCGGGCGTCACGTCATCATGTTTCCGGAAGGCCACCGCAGCCGCGACGGCTCTCTCGGCCGATTCCATTCCGGGGCGTTCAAACTGGCCTGCGCCAGCGGGGTACCCATCATCCCCCTGTGCATCGAGGGGTCGGACCGCCTCTGGCCGCCGGGCCGCCTCTGGATGTCGCCCGCCCGGGTGCGCATGCGGTGCCTGGGACCGATCTACCCCGATCGCTTCGACGGCGAGTTGGGGCATGTAAGCATGCGCAAGCACGTGCAGGATTGCATGCGTTGCGCATTGGAAGAGATGCGTCAGGAACCCGAGATCGTATGGAATCAGCAACTGGGATAGCCTTCGAGTCCCGAGACGCCATCGACGCGTTGAGCGCGCGGCTGCTCGAACGGCATGTCCGCTATAGCTTCGAGCGCTCGCCTTTCTACCGGCGGCGCTTCGAATCGCTGGGATTGCGCCCCGAGGCGTTCCGCCGCCCGGAGGATCTGCGCAATTTGCCGCTCACGACAAAAGCGGACCTCGAGTCGGACAACCGCGATTTTCTGGCTGTGCCCGAATCCCAAATCGTCGATCTCTGCCAGACTTCCGGCACCACGGGCAAGCCCGTGTCCATGCTGCAGACTGCGGAAGACCTGGAGCGCCTGGGATACAACGAGGAAATCTCCTTCCGCATGGCGGGCGTCGTACAGGAGGACCGCGTGTTGATCGCGTGCGCCCTCGGCCGTTGTTTCATGGCCGGACTCGCCTATTTCGAGGGCGTCCGGCGGATTGGCGCCATGGCCATTCGCACGGGCGCGGACAGCCCCGCAATGCTGGCGGAAGCCGTGCTCGCCCACCGGCCGACGGTGCTGGTGGGGGTCCCTTCGCTGATGCTTGCGCTGGCGGAGCGCCTGCGCGAACTGGGATGTCCGCCAACCGAACTGGGCGTGCGCATCTGTATTAGCATCGGGGAGCCCGTCCGCGTGGCAGACCTTTCGCTTTCTCCGCTGGGGAAACGGGTGGAGTTGTCCTGGAATGCGCAAGTCTCCGGAACCTACGCCAGCACCGAAATGGCCACGTCATTCCCGGACTGCGCGGCAGGCGCCGGCGGGCACCTGCACCCGGAACTCATCGTGATTGAGATGCTCGATGATGACGGCCGGCCCGTTCCTCCGGGCGAAGCGGGCGAGGTGGTGGCCACGCCGCTGCAAGTGACGGGCATGCCTCTCTTGCGCCTTCGCACCGGGGACGTGGCGATGATGCATGACGCGCCGTGCGCATGCGGACGGAACACGGTGCGGCTCGGCCCCATTCTCGGCCGGAAGCAGCAGATGCTGAAGATCCAGGGCACGACAGTGTATCCGCCTGCAATCTTTGAGGCGCTCCAGGGCATCCCTGAGGTGAGCAACTACTACCTCGAGGCATTCACTGATTATGAGCTTTCCGATCGTATCCGGGTGACAGTCGGCCTCGCACCGCATGCCGGGATCTCGACCGATCTCATCGCGGAACGCATCCGCGGGCGCATCCGCCTGAAGCCCGAAGTCCGGATCCTCGCGCCCGGCGAAGTCGAGCGCCAAATCACGCAGGATGGAAAGCGGAAGGCCACACGGTTTTTTGACCGCAGAAAAGAACAGGGTTCACCCAATTCCCATGCATGATCGCGCGTCAGTCACCTTGGACGGGTATCACCTCAGCATCGAGGACATCATCGCCATCGGCGTCGGCGACAAGGGCGTCGCACTTGATCCTGCCGCCCTCGGCCGTTGCGCGGCGAGCCGCGCCTATCTCGAAGAAGAGGTCGCGCGCAAGCGGATCATCTACGGCGTCAACACGTCGTTCGGGCCGATGTGCAACAAGATCATCGAGGACGACGATCTGGACGCGCTGCAGGTCAATCTCATCCGCAGCCATGCGGCCGGCCTGGGCGACCTCCTGGAGGACTACATTGCGCGCGCGGTGCTGGCGGTGCGCCTGAACACGCTGCTTCGCGGATTCAGCGGCGTGCGCGTCGAGTTGCTCCACTTCATGGCAGCCATGATCAATGCGGGGATCGCCCCCTGCATTCCGGAGTCCGGGAGTGTGGGGGCCTCGGGAGACTTGGTTCATCTCGCGCATCTGGCCCTGGCGGTCATTGGCGAAGGCCAGGTCTTCTACCGCCGCACGTTGATGCCGGCCGCGGAGGCACTTCGCGCCGCGGGCCTCACGCCGTTCCGGCTGCGTTTCAAGGAAGGTATCGCGCTGATGAATGGCACCAGCGCCATGACGGCCATCGGCGCGTTCGCCGTCTTCAGCGCACAGAAGCTGCTGCGCCTTTCCTGTGTGACGGCGGCCTTCGCGCTGGAGATCTTCGGCGGCATCGACGATGCCTTCGATGCGGATCTGCACGCGCAGAAGCCGCATCCGGGGCAGGTTCGCATCGCGGCAATGATTCGGCGGCTCTACACCGGCTCACGGAACATCACCCTGCGCGAGGGCATGCACGAGCGCATCCGCCAGGAGCAAACCGAGGGCCCGGTCTTCGAGACCACGATCAACGTTCAGGACGTGTACTCGATCCGCTGTACCCCGCAGATCCTCGCGCCCGTGACGGAAGCGATCGAGGCCGTGCGGAACACCGTGGAAACGGAGGCCAATTCATCGAACGACAATCCGCTCGTCCTGCCGGAACAGCAGAAAATCATTCACGGGGGGAACTTCCACGGCCAGAGCATCGCATTCGCCATGGACTCGCTCTGCATGGCGCTCGCGCAAATGGGAACGCTCTCCGAGCGCCGGATAAACAAGCTTCTTGACAAGACCCTGAACGAAGGCCTGCCGGAACATCTCATTGCCGGGACTCCCGGCCTCACGATGGGTTTTATGGGCGTTCAATATCTGGCGACCTCGTCCACCGCCGAACTGCGCCAGCTCGCCAATCCGCTCGGCACGCTGTCGATTTCCTGCAACGCGTCGAACCAGGACGTCGTGAGCATGGGACCGGGCGCTGCGCGGAAAGCCATGCGGTCCGCCACAATGGCCAAACATGTGCTCACGGTTGAAGTCCTGGCCGACCTGCAGGCGCTCAGCTTTCGCGGCGTTGAAGGATTGGCGCCCGCCACCCGGCGCATCCACGAGGTGCTGGCGCCCCACTTCGCGGTGTACCGGAATGAGCGCGTGTTTCACGAGGATCTCGTGCGCTTTCGCAAGCTGCTCTTCTCGAGCCAGCTCTTCGACAGCCTGGAACCTTATTGCGAAGGGACCTCCTGATGAGCGTTCCTCAAGATATCGCCCCGTATCTCCCCCATCGCCCCCCCCTGCGTTTTGTGCAGTCGCTCCTGGAATGCACGAAGGATGAGGTCATCACGGAAGGCGTCTTCGGTCCCGACAGCATCGTCGTCGACAGGGAACGCGTCGTAGACAACGCCGCACTGCTCGAACTGGTTGCTCAGTCGTACGCGGCGCTCCGCGGCTTCGAGGATCAACAACGAGGCTTCGCCACGGCCAACGGTTACCTGGTGGGCATCACCCAATTCACGGCCCATGCCGCGGCGCATGCGGGCGAGGCGCTTCGCGTCGCGGTTCGGACTACGGGCGTGTTTGAAGATTTCTTTGTGGGAGAAGGCCGGGTGACGCGGGCCGGTGAATTGATCGCCGAGGGCACCTTGAAAGTGTGGATGCAAAAGGATTGAGAGGCGGCCGCATCGCATGATATCCGCGTGGTTCGGACAGATTTTCGCCTACTGGCAAACGCGCCGGATGCGGCTGTTCACCGGCACCGCGTTGCTCGCGCTGCTGATGGGCGAGCTTGCCTTTCGCGCGCCGTTGCAGGAAGACATCGGCGCCATGCTGCCGGATGATCCCCCGGCGATCCGCGACACGTTTCAGTCGCTCAGCCACGCCCCCTTCCTTCAAATGATCCTGGTTGATCTGCATCTCAAGGAATCGGGGAAGCGGGACGCGTTGCATGCAAGCGTGGATGCGCTCGCCGGAGCCATGCAGATCCCTTATTTCTCCAAGGTTGTCACGGGCGTGGATGACATGGAAGCGCGCAAACTGCTGCAATGGCTCCTTGCCCATTTCCCGCAATTGTTCACCGAAGAGGATGCCGCGGCCGTGAAGACCCTGCTGGAAAGCCAGCCGGTCCGCGAACGCCTGCAGGCGAATCTCAACTTGCTCGCCCAACCCGAAGGCATGGTTATGAAAGGCCTCGTGATCGAGGACCCGCTCGCCCTGCGCGAGCTGCTCCTGCGGAAGCTGCGTTATCTGAGCGTCGTTCCGCAGACACGGCTCGAACAGGGACACTTCGTCAGCACGGACGGACAGCACGCCCTGCTCATCGCACAGACGCCAGTCGAATTCAGCAACGTGGCCAGGAGCACGGAACTGCTCACGCATCTGCAATCACTGTTGAAAACGCATCTCGCGGAAGGCGTCGAGGCGCGGGTGGTCTGCGGGCACCGATATACTGTAGCCAATGCGGAGATCATCCGGAATGATCTCGGGCGGGTCTTCACCGCGTCCACGGCTGGGCTCGTGCTGGCTTTCGTCCTCTTCATGCGCCATCGCAGCGCGGTTCTGGCTTTCCTTCTGCCCTTCTTTGCAACCGTGTTTGGATTGGGCATCACCAGCCTGGTCTTTCCCGCCGTATCCGGAATCACAGTCGGATTTGGCGCCGTGCTGCTGGGCGTCACAGTGGACCTCGGCGTCTATGTCTACTTTGCCCTGCGCGACGGGTCCGCGGATCCGAAGACATCCATTGTCGCGCTGACACCCGCCCTGATTCTCTGCGCGCTCACGAGCATCCTGACATTCGCGTTGCTGCTTTTGTCTTCGCTTCCGGTGCAGCGGCAACTCGCCGTGTTTTCCGTGGCGGGACTTGTGGCCGCGTTCTTCTTCGCCTTGATCGTGCTGCCGCATGTGGTGCCCGCGGGCAGTCAGCGCTTTCGGAGCTGGCTGCTGCTGCATTGGCAGCCGCGCGGTCTCGCCTTGTTGTGGGGCGTACTGGTCGTGGCGGCGGCGCCCTTCGCGCTGCATGCAGGGTTCGACGGGAATCTGCGCAACGTCGGATATATCCCGCAGGACGCCGTGGCCGATGAACTCGCCATCCGCGAAACGTGGGGCGAGGTGCGGGATCGCGCCATGGCCATCAGCGAAAGCGGCACGATGAATGATGCCTTGCAGCAGAACGACGCCTTGCTGGCCGCAGTGAAAACGCGATTCCCGGACGCTAATGTCGTCAGCGTGGGCGCGTTTCTTCCGGGACAGCAGACCCAGGCGCGCAATCTGGCCCGGTGGAATGAGTTCTGGAACGTGCAGGGCCGAGCCGCCGCGGCGAAGCAACTCCTGGAAGAAATCGGCAACGAACTGGGGTTTTCCGCCGGCACATTTGACACGTTTTTCACGTGGATTCAGATCCCCCGCGAACCCTTTGAGGGGGCCAGTCTTCAGGACGCCGGTTTGGCGCAGTGGATGGGGCCTTTGATAGGCCAGACCGGCGGCAAGTCGCAGATTGTTACATTTCTCGAGGACACGCCCCGCATGGCGGAGTTCTTCGGAACCGCGAAGCCCCCCGTGGAGGGCGTGCGTTACGTCTCGGATCTGCATTTCAACACGCTGATGAATGAGGTGATGTCCCGGGAATTCACCCTCTTCATGATTCTTGCGGCCGTGTCGGTGCTTGTGCTGCTGACACTGTTGTTCCGCGACTGGCGCCGTGTGCTGTTGTGCCTTGTGCCCGCGATCTCTGGCGTCGTCTTCATGTTCGCCGCGCTGCCGCTCACCGCGCAGAAACTCAATCTCTTCAACATGCTCGGGGCCGTGCTGCTCATCGGCCTTGCCACGGACTACGGCATCGTGATGCTCTATCGGATCGAGGGGCGCTTGACCGGCGCGGGTGAGCGCGTGGTGCTGGTTTCGGGCCTCACGACGCTCTTCGGTTTCGGCGCGCTCACGCTTGCCAGGCACCCCGCCATGTTCTCCATCGGGTCTACGATGACGCTGGGCCTGATTCCTGCAATACTGGGGGCCATGATCTTCATGCCCGCCTGCGCCCTCGCTTTGGGATTTGACGTAAAACGGGATTCGCCCTTATGAGCAGGTTGAAACAGGAAATCCTCTCCTCCGTCCTCGGAACCGCGTCTGCCGACACGGCGCGCCACACGTGTTCCTATTGCTTTGCGCCCGAATTCGTCGGATTTCAGGGCCACTTCCCGGGGCATCCCGTGCTGCCCGCGTTTGTCCAGGTGCTTGCGGCGCAAACCGCAATGGAACTGCGCAACGGCGGGCCGCTGCCGTTACAGCAGGTGAAACGGGCCAAGTTCATGAAGACGATTCATCCGGGGGATGAGGTCGGCATTCATTGGAGCGAGGAAGTGGAGGCGGGCAACCTCGTCGGACGGGTCACCGTGACTGTCTCGGGCGAAAAGGCCGCGGTCTTCACCCTTTGCCTGGGGAGGAGTTAGCCACATGTCACCCCGCAAGGCCTACTTCAAGCATGTGCCCGGGGCGCCCGGTCCCCTGCGAGAGACCGTTGAGCGGCGCGTCCGCTTCGAAGAGGTGGACGCCATGGGCATCGTCTGGCACGGGCGCTATGTCAGTTACTTCGAAGATGCGCGCGTGGCGCTCGGGCGCCGCTACGGCATCAGTTACGCCGATTTCATCGCGCATGCGGTTCCCGCGCCGATCAAGCGGCTCGAAATCGACTACGTCAAACCGCTGCGCTTCGAAGAGGCGTTCGAGGTGACCGCTATCCTGCACTGGTCGGACGCCGCCCGGATCAACTTCGAGTTCCAAATCTGCGATGCCGCGGGCGAGGCCGTGTGCACGGGCTGTTCAGTACAACTCATGCTCGACCACAATCTCTCCCTGCTGTACAGCCCGCCGCCGTTCTATCAGGCCTTTCTCGACAAATGGCGGGCAGGGGATTTCGAATGAAACGCGTGCACGCCACCTACTGCGGATGCGTCACCCCCCTGGGGAACCGCCCGGAGGCCCTGTGGGAGGCCCTGGCCGCTGGCCGTACTGCATTCGCACCCGTCCGCCGATTCCCGACGGACGCGTATGTGAACCAACTCGCGGCCTGTCTGCCCGAATTGGACGATCCCGCACCCGCGACACGGCTCGAAACGCTCCTGGAGCTGCTGTCACTTCCGCCCCGGCCCCTGCCGCAGGATGCCCTCCTGATCACCGCCTCTACAAAGGCGGGTATCGATCAGGTGGAGACGTTATCCCGAGATCAGGCCTCGAATACGGAAGAGGTTCTTCCGGACATCCTGCCGAGACTCCTCGGCCGGCGGCTGGGGCTCAACGGCCGCGCATGGAATGCCAGTGCGGCCTGCGCCTCGGGAACGGTTGCGCTTGCCTGTGCCGCCGCAGCCATTGCCGCCGGCGATTGCGCGTGCGCCGTCGTGTGCGGGGCGGATCTGGTCACCGAATTCGTCTTCTCGGGATTCTCAGCGTTGAAGGCGCTCTCCAGCGGCCTGTGCCGGCCCTTCGACTGTCATCGGGACGGGCTGCTTCTGGGGGAGGCGGCGGCGCTGATCGTGCTGATGAACGAAGAAACCATGCTGCGCTGCGGGTGCGAAAGTCTCGGCGTGGTGGCGGGTTGGGGCATTTCGTGTGACGCGCACCACATTACCGCGCCCAGCCGCGAGGGCGAGGGCCTGCTTCGGGCAACCCGCAACGCCCTGGATGCCGCCGGTCTTGTGCCGGAGCAGGTGGCCGGCGTTGTGGCGCATGGCACGGGCACTGTCTTCAACGATGCCATGGAGATTGAAGCGTTCTCCCGGCTCTTTGGACGGCACCGCCCCCCTGTCGTTTCCGTCAAGGGCGCGCTGGGACACACGATGGGTGCATGCGGCGTGCTGGAGGCTTTGCTCTCGCTGTGCGCGTGCCGCAACGCGCACTTGCCGCCCACGGCCGGCCTGCAAGATCCCGAGCCCGCCATCGCGGAACAGGTCGCGCCCCGTGTCCAGCCTCTGGGTGAAGGCTGTGTCTTGTCCTCAAATTCCGGCTTTGGCGGCATCAATGCGGCACTCGTCCTGGCCAGGGGGGACGCATGATGCGCTTCAACGTTCTGGGAATCGGATGGGTGACCGCCGCAAACTGCGGGCGCGGCGCAGACGCGCTCGAATTCGCCTTCGCCGGAGGTCCGCTCCCCAAATTGGATCATCACGCGCTGTTCGGAACGGCCTTTCCCCGCTTCGGCCGCCTCGATGCCTATACCCGTCTCGGACTGGCCGGCATTGCGCTCGCACTCAGGGACGCGGGTCTGGATTCCTGGACCGAGAAACGACCCCTCGGGCTCGTGGCCTCCACGGAAAGCGGATGCCTCGAAACCGACCTGCAATATTTCCAGAGCGTCTTGCCGGACAATGGGCGGTTCGCCAGCCCCAACCTCTTCGCCTACACGCTACCCAGTTGCATGCTCGGGGAGGCCTCGATCCACTTCGGGCTCACCGGTCCCGCGTTCGTGGTGCAGGAAGGAGGCGGGGATGTTCTTGCCGGCCTGAAGACCGCGCTCGGCATGTTGAGTTCAGGCCTGTGCAGCACAGTTGTCGCGGGCGTCTGCAATGCGCCGGCGCCGCCGGTGGCCCTGGCGTTCACGAGCCCGCCCGGCGCCGTCTTCTTTGTGATTGAATGCGCGGAAGAGGGGCCGCTGTCCCTGTGCGAGGATGCCATCCTCTGGCGCGGCCAGCCACAACTCTCTATCGAATCCCTGATACGAAGCATCCGAACATCGGGATATCCATCATGAAAATGCGCCTCATCTATCCCAGTTGGCCGCGGCTCGACCGGCAGACTCCGTTCCATCTGCCGCCGCACGGACCTGTGGTCTTCGCCGCGGCACTGCCCGACTGGGTCGAACTCAGCTTCGTGGATGAGCACGTGCAAGAGCTCGATTTCGATGAGCCTGCCGACCTGGTGGCCATTTCCACGATGCTTACGTGCCAGCTTCCGCGCGCCTTCGCCATCGCCGATCGATTCCGCGCCCAGGGCGTGCCGGTCATCTTCGGAGGCATCGCCACGATGCTCCATTCCGAGGAAGTGCAACTGCACGCCGACTCCGTCTTCCTCGGCGAAGCGGAGGGGCATATTGAACAAGTGCTGCAGGACTTTCTCGCGGGGCAATTGAAGCCCGTATATGACGTGATGCGGACCCCGCCCGACACTGGGTGCATCGGCCCGGCCCGGCGCGACATTCTGTCGCACGAACTCTATTCCTACCGCGGCGTGCAGATGCTGGACCTGGTCCATGCGTCGCGCGGGTGCAAGTTCGACTGCTTCCCCTGTTGCAGCGCGTTCCTCGGCGGCAAGCGTTTCCGTCCACGCCCCATCGATCAGGTCATCGCGGAGATGGAGCAGATCCGCAACAACCGCCTGTTCATCGTGGACAACTCGCTCGCCCAGGATCGTGAATGGGTGATGGATCTGTTCCGGGAGATGAAACCGCTGAAGAAGAAATGGGTTTCTCACCCGATCTTCTACGATGACGAAGTGCTCGCGCTGGCCGCAGAAGCCGGCTGCTGGTACGTCTATCAGGCGTTCTTCGACACGTCCGACGTGGCGCGCGACAGGATTCGCATGCTGAAAGATCACGGCATCGGCGTGGAGGGCACTATCATTCTCGGAACCGACGATCAAGATGTGAACTTCATCAAACGCCTGGTCGATTTCCTCTGCGAGAATGAGCTGGACCTCGCCGAATTCACGATCATGACCCCGTTTCCCCATTCGCCCATCCGTGAATCGCTCGAGAGGCAGGGGCGCATCCTCAGCAATAACTGGCTCGATTACTCCGCCGACAAAGTCGTTTTTCAGCCCAGGCAAATGACGCCGGACGAACTTGTGGGCATGTTTCACTATGCCTGGGACACCTTCTATGCGCAGGGAGGGCAGCAGCTCAAATTCGGAGAGCTGTTCCGGCGCGTGATCGAACGGGAAATCGAAGACGGCACGTACCGGCGATTCAACCCCCGTGCAAAACGGCAATTCACCCGGAGCAGCTCTTGAGCCAGGTCACAATCATATCCACGAATCTGTGCGTTGAACCCTACCCGGTCTATCCGCTGGGCATGGCCCTTGTAAGCGGTGCGCTGGCGCGTGCCGGGCATGATGTCGCCCAATTCGACCTCCTGGCGCTGGATGGAAATGCGGAACCGATCCTGGATGCGCTCCAGAAGACGCCACCCGATGCCGTGTGCCTCTCCATCAGGAACATGGACAACGTGGACTCGCTGGCGACGACGGATGCGGTCCGGGGACTCGATACGGCGCGCGGGTTCATTCAGCAGTTACGCACAGTCTGTTCCTCGCCGATCATCGCCGGGGGCGCGGGGTTCTCGGTCGCGCCGGAAGCCGCACGGGCGTTTCTGCAGGCGGACTACGGGGTCGCCGGCGAAGGCGAAGCGGTGTTGCCGGAATTGCTGGACGCGTTGACCGCGGGCAACGCCATTCCAGAAATCACCTGGGCCGGGAAACGGCCCATGCCGATGGACCAGATGCCGGAACCGCTTCACGCGCCCGGATTGTTGCAGTACTATCGCGACGCCAGCGGCATCCTCAACGTTCAAACCAAGCGCGGCTGTCCGATGTGCTGCGACTACTGCACCTATCCGCTGCTTGAGGGAACGCGGTTCCGATTCCGCCCGCCCGAGGCGGTTGTGGACGAAATGCAGCGACTGCATCAGGATCATGGTGTGAATACAGTGTTCCTGACCGACTCCATTTTCAATGACCCATCCGGCCAATTCCGCCTGCTGATGGAAGCCATGATCCGCGCGGAGATTCCCATGCGCTGGATCGCCTACTTCACCCCCTTCGGGCTCCAGGCCGAAGACGTCCTGCTGTGCAAGCGCGCAGGACTGCAGGCGGCCGAACTGGGGGTCGATGCCGCTTCCGACGCAACCCTCGCCGCACTCGGCAAGGCTTTTGCCTGGCAGGACGTGATGCGCGCTGCGGATGCTTTCGCCCGGGCGGAAGTCCCGTGCGCGCACTTCATCATGTTCGGAGGCCCCGGCGAAAACGCTGCCACGCTGGAAGAGGGCCTCAACAACGTGCAGCGGCTTCCCCGTTCGGTCGTGTTCGCCTTCTCCGGTATTCGCGCCTTCCCCGGGACCGCCGTCCACGCGCGCGGCATGGCCGAAGGCCTGTTTCCCGCGGACGCCGCGCCACTGGATTCGCTGTATTACGTCTCGCCGCAAATCGACAAAGCGGCCATGGAGCAGCGTATCGAGTCGGCCTGGGCCGGCCGTTATGACCGGGTCTTCCCGCCCGAAGCGGGCACGCGCATGGCCAATGCCTTGCGCGCCTTTGGCTACAAGGGATTGCTATGGGACAAACTGCTGGATTATCCCGACCGGAATCGGCGGGCTGCCCGGCGCCGTGCAAACCCGGGGGGGACTTCATGAACACGGACCCAAACCGCGTCCTGCTCATCCATCCGTTGGGCTACGCTCCGGACTCCGCGGGACGCGACATCTCGCGGCTGGCCAACATCATGCCACCGCTCGGCCTCGCCAGCCTTGCGGCCTACGTCGAGCGCGAGGGCGCTGCGGCCGATATTGTCGACTGCTTTGCCCATCCTCAATCCGAGCAACGCATTGACGACTACGTCCGGCAGCATCGCCCGGGATTCGTGGGCTTCACGTGTACCACCGCCGGATTCTTCGACAGCGTGCGGCATATCCAGCGAATCAAAGCGATCAGTCCGGATACACGCGCCATCGTGGGCGGCCCCCACATCTCCGCCTTGCGTGAACGGGTGCTCGAAGAGTTCCCGGACGTGGATTACGCGGTGGTCGGCGAAGGGGAACGTCCCCTGCTCGCACTGCTCAAGGGCGTTCCATCCGCGGAGATCCCCGGTTTGGCCTATCGTTCGGACGAGGGGATTCGCTTCACCGGCTTTCAGGATTTCGAACTCGACCTGGACACGTTGCCGCTCCCAGCCTACAGAAAGTTGAGCGGCTATCCCCAGGCCTATCAATTGCCGATCTTCAACTATCCGCACACGCCGAACGCAAGCTGCATTTCGAGCCGCGGCTGTTGCTTTCAATGCAGCTACTGCGATCGATCCGTGTTCCGGAGGAGTTTCCGTTACAACTCGGCGGACTATCTCCTGGAGCATGTCCGCTACTTGCACAAGGAATTTGGAATCCGGCACCTCAACTTTTACGATGATCATTTCACGTTCAACCGGGCGCGGATCGAGACCTTTTGTGAGCACATGGCGCGCGAGAAGTTCTCCATCACGTTCAATTGCGCCGCGCGCGCCGAACATCTGGATGCCTCGCTGCTCAAACTGATGAAGCGCGCGGGCTGCTGGATGATCAGCCTCGGCATCGAATCGGGCGATCCCGGACTGCTGGCGGAACACCGCCAGAACCCCAATCTCGAGCGGCAAGCCAGGGCTGTGCGGGAAATTCATGCCGCAGGCATCCGCGTAAAGGGCCTGCTGATGATTGGCTTGCCCGGAGAAACGGAGGAGACGTTCCGGCGCACGATGGCCTTCGCCTTCTCGCTGCCCATCGATGATTTCAACCTGGCCAAGTTCACGCCCTTTCCCGGGGCGCCGCTCTACGCGCGCATCCATGAGCTGGGGACGTTTGACGAGGACTGGAACCTAATGGATTGCATGCACTTTCAGTTCGTGCCCCACGGCATGAGCAAGGAACAGCTCCAACGGCTGTTTACGGAATTCTACAAGCGGCATTTCATGCGGCCCAAAGTACTCCTGGGCTATGCCGCGATGCTCTGGCGGTCACCGGACAGTTGGCTCCGTTTCGCTGCCAACCTGGGCACATTCCTTTCTTTCGCCAAGTCCGATCAACGGATACGGAAGGCATAGCATGGCCGGAATCCATGATCGCGTGCTGCTAGTGGTGCCCGTTTACAATCATCCCGAACGCCTGCGCGAAGTAATCGAACGGGCGCTTGCGGTTCATTCCGACGTCTGCGTGGTGGATGACGGCAGTGAGCAGGATCCCGCCCCGCTGCTCCAGGGCTTACCGGTGACGCTGCTGCGGCACGATTACAATATGGGGAAAGGCGCCGCGATACGAAGCGCGGCCGCCCATGCCGAAGCCCAGGGGAAGACCCACATCGTCACCCTCGACGCCGATGGCCAGCACTTTCCGGAAGACGTTCCGGCGATCCTGTCGGCCATCGAAAGCGATCCCGCGGCCATCATCATCGGGGTGCGCGATTTCGAACGGAGCAACGCCCCGGGTTCCTCGCGCTTCGGCCGCAGTTTCGGCAATTTCTGGGTGCGCGTTCAGACCGGGACCGCCGTGGAGGACATCCAGAGCGGCTATCGCGCATATCCGGTGGAATTGCTGCGAGAACTCCGGACGTTCACCCGCCGCTACGCCTTCGAAGTGGAGATCGTCGTCCGCGCGCTGTGGGCGGGGCGCCCAGTCCGTGGAGTGCCCATCCGGGTCTTCTATCCGAGCAAGGCAGAGCGCGTTTCGCATTTCGGGGCGTTGCGGGACAACGTCGCGTTGTCCGTGCTGAATACGCATCTCACGATCCGGTCCATCATTCCGTGGCCGCATCGCAAGCTGTCCCCGGGAGTGGTACGGGCGGAACATCGGACACTCCGTTCCTTTATCGAGTCGGCCACGCGCCTCTTCACCGACAGCGCGGGTTCCGGCAAGCTGGCTTCGGCGGCCGCATTGGGCGTCTTTCTCGGGGCGTTGCCGATTATCGCGATGCATACGGTGGTCATCCTCTATGCCTCGGCCTTTCTCCGCCTGAACAAGGCCGTTTCCGTCGGGGCAAGCCAGTTCTGTATGCCGCCGCTTGTCCCCGCGTTGTGCATTGAGACAGGGTATTTCCTGCGGCATGGCCGCTTCCTGACCCTGGAAGGGGTGCATTCGCTGCATGAGGCCGGCTTCATGGAACTGGGGCATATGGGCGTGCAGCGCCTGTGGGAATGGCTTCTGGGTTCGCTGCTTGTGGGGCCGGCGCTTGCGGTGGCGGCCGCATTGTTCATGTATGTTGCTTCTGAATCGTTCCGCTGGGTACGCTCCCGCCATGAGTGAATCCGACATCAATCCGAAGGATGCCCGGTCCTGGACGCCGCGCAGCATCGGAAAACGATGGCAGCATGCCTTCTTCTATGGCATGATTCGCTTGCTCGGCCGAGGCCCGGCTTATGCATTCATGCGCATTGTATGCCTGTGGTATGTCGGCCTCTATCCGTTCGTGCGCCAAAAATGCGCCCCGTATCTGGCCCACCGCTTTCCCGAACGTGCCACCCGCCGACAACGCTTTGCCGGGGCCTATCGCATGGTTACCGCCCTCGGCGAAACCCTTATTGACCGGGCTGCCTTCGGCATTCTGGGCCCGAACGCCGTCGGGATGGAAGTCCGGGGCATGTCCGAGTTTCTCGGAGGGCTGAACGAAGGCAAGGGCCTGATCGTCCTGAACGCGCATGTGGGCTGCTGGCAGGTGGCCCTCTCGCTCTTTGGCCAACTCGAAACCCCGGTGAGCGCCGTCATGCAGTTTCATCAAGGCGATGTGGACCGGCGCTACTATGAGCACGCTGGGCAGGCGCCCCCCTTCCAGATCATCGACCCTCAGACGGAGCTGGGCGGCATGCTTGAAATGGTTCAGACGCTTCAACGCCGCGAAATCCTGGGCGTGATGGGCGACCGCGTCTTCGGCAACGACAAGAACGTGGTGGGCGTTCGTTTCCTCGGCGAAACCGTTCACATTCCCGTATCTCCCTACCGCCTGGCGGCCATGCAGGGGACGCCCATCGTCGTGGTGCTCACGCACAAGGCCGAGGACGGCCGGTACCGGGTCGAAGTCGTTCGGACAATTCGCGTGCCGTCCGGCCTGGGCCGGAACGCCCAGGCCTACGCGCCGTTCGCGCAGGAATTTGCCGATGCGCTTGAAGCGTTCGTCCAGGAGCATCCCTGGCAGTTTTTCAATTTCTATGACATGTGGTACCATGAGGCGTCAGGCGTGGTCTAAGGGAAGGACAGGTGCGCATGGATGTCAGGCAGAAGCTGAAACGGATCATTGTAGAAGAACTGAATCTTGAGGATATTCACCCGGGTGATATCGATAATAATGCCCCGTTGTTCGGTGAGGGGGGACTCGGCTTAGACTCGTTGGATGCAGTGGAATTGGCCGTGCTGCTCGAGAAGCATTTCGGGGTTGCGATTAAGGACATGGCCAAGGGGCGCGAGGTCTTTCGGTCAATTGACACACTCGCGAATTATGTGGAAGCCAACGCGGTTGCTTGATGGAACACTGGCCACGCAAGAAGGAACCCGTTCCCGTAACGGGCTGCGGCTGCTTATGTGCCGCAGGGAAGACGCTGTCCGAGACGATGGATTCATTGTATGCCGGGCGGCGTGGCAACATCTCTTTCGAGCAGGTTGTCAGTACGCATCCCATTAAGTATCCGTTGTTTGCGCTGCCTCCGGAATTCGCCCCCGCCGGCTATTCGGATGCGCCGGAATGCGAGCGTTGCGGCCGGCTTGCCATCGCCGCGGCGACGGAAGCGGTCCTCGACGCAGGATTTGCCCCGGACGCGCTCAAAGGCCGGCGCGTGGGGGTGTGTATCGGCACCACAGTGGGCAGCGCCATGAACAACGAGGGCTTCTACCGGGAGTTTCGCCTGGAAATGCGGCCGGATGTCGAGCCGATCCGCAGTTTTCTCCAAGCCAATCCCGCGGCGATGGTTGCCCGCGCTTTCAGTCTTTCCGGGCCGTGCATGACGGTTGTGAACGCCTGCTCTTCGGGCACGGTTGCGATTGGCGAGGCGGCGGACTGGATCCGGACAGGCCGTTGCGACCTGGCGATTGCGGGCGGGGCGGACATGTTGTGCCGGGTCGTATATAACGGCTTCATTTCACTGAAGATCACGGACGAAGCCCCTTGCCGCCCGTTCGATCAGGATCGCCGCGGACTCAATCTGGGCGAAGGCGCCGGCGTTGTCCTCCTTGAGAGCACCGCCTCCGCCGGCGCCCGTAACGCCGTGCCGCGCGCACGGCTCTGCGGCTATGGAAACGCCTGCGACGCCTATCATCCGTCGGCGCCGCATCCGCAGGCGGCGGGTTTGGCGCGCGCCTTTGACAGGGCGCTGGCTCAGGCGGGCATTCAGGACCGCGATCTCGCCTTCATCAACGCCCACGGCACCGGCACGCCGGAGAATGATGCCGCGGAAGGACATCTGTTTTCGACCCGATTCTCCGGCATTCCTTTCAGTTCTACGAAGGGTTACACCGGGCATACCCTGGGGGCGGCAGGCGGCATCGAAGCGGCGATTACTATTGCGTGCCTGGAAGCGGGCCAGATTCCCGGTAATGCAGGATTGCGCACGCCGGACCCCGCATGGGAGGCGGCGCCGGTCGCACAGACAACAGCCATCCGCGGCTGCCATGCCATTTCCGACAGTGCGGCGTTCGGCGGCAACAACGGCGCGATACTGTTCGAACGGGGGAATCCATGAGCGATCGGGTGGCCATCTGCGGCATGGGCTTGCTGGGCGGTTTCGGCGCCGGCAGGAACGCCGCATGCCGGGCGCTTGGCACCGGAGGGGGGCCGAACGGCGCGGTAGACCTCGGGAATATGGAGGGGGCCGCATCGCTTCCCGCCTATATCGCCGACACGACTCTGCTCGAACAGTACCTGAACAAGCGGCTCCTCCGCCGGGTAAACCGCTATTCGAAGATGGCGCTGCTCGGCGCGTGTCTCGCCCTCGAAGACGCGGGATGCGGCATACCCGTGGCCTCCGACCGGGTCGGCGTCATCATTGCCAGCGGCTATGGCGCCCTGAGCACCACCTTCGAGTTTCTGGACTCGATGATTAACGACGGCGATGCGCTGGCCTCGCCCCTGCTCTTCTCCAATTCGGTGCACTCGTCCGCCGCGTCGCACCTCTCCATCCTGCTGCAGATCAGCGGGCCATGCCTGACGATAAGCCAATTCGAGCTTTCGGGGGTTGCCGCGCTGATGACGGCGTACGATTGGCTGGCGGACGGGGCGGCGGATGCCGTGCTCGTGGGCGCGGTCGAAGAGGTCAACTCCGTCATGAGCTATTGCTACGATCGTTTCGGCGAAAGCACTGCCACCGGAACCATGGGGGAAGGCGCCTGTTTTCTGCTGCTCCGCCGGGAAACGGACGCCGTGAACGCCCAGGCATGCCTCGAACGTGTCGCCTGTCCGGAGGGAAGCCAACTGAAAAGGGAACCCGGCGCCACGCTCGTGGTCGGCGACGATGGCCAGCCCTGTTGCGCCGACTACTATCGTTCGCTTGACCCGGGCATCTCCTTTGCATCGCGCTACGGCAGCCTGCCCAGCGGACAGATCTTCGACGTGGCATTCTCTGTGCTGGCGCAACAAATGGGAATTATCAGCGGTCGCGTCCAAAGCATCAAGGCCGATAAGGAGGGCAAATGGGGCGAGATCTTGATAGCGCCGCGGACGGCACCCGCGCGCGAAACTCAATTCATGGATGAGAGTCACGTCTGATGCAGAGATTGTCTACTGAATCACGAATGCTGGCAGCATGCGTCGCTGTCTTCTCACTCTTGCTGTTTATCTGCCTCGTTCCGGCGTTTGCGGAAGATCCCAAGCCCGAGGCGGAGGCGTGGCCCAAGGAACAGGCCGGTAAATTCCTGGCTGAGCTCGAAGCGCGCCATGGCGGCGACAAATCACTGGCTGCCGTGTTTGATCAGGAAAAGCACCTGAAAATGCTCAAGGCGCCCCTCGCCGCCAAGGGCCGCATTTGCTTCGTCCCGCCCGGTCGCCTCCGCTTCGAGATTACGCAGCCGTTTGCCTCGGTGCTCCTGTACAGCACCGGTGACATTCGACGCTTCGAACAGGAGAACGGGAAGTGGAAGACGCTCGACGCGCGCGCGGTCCGCGTGATGGTTCTCGTCATGGAACAAATCAGTCACTGGATGCAGGGCAAGTTCCAGGAGCAGTCTCAGGTCTTTGACACTACGGTTGCCCCGGCCCCGGAACAGCGGGTGACGGTTCGCCTCCGCCCCAAACATGAGCGTTTCCGGGAATTCATCGAGGGCATCGACATTGCTGTCGGCCCCCCGCCGGAACTTCGCATTCAGGCGATCACTGTGCGGGAACCGGGCGGCGACTACACGGAAATGCGGTTCACCCGTGAATGGCGGGGTCTTGCCTTGCCGGACAGCGTTTTTGAAGTGCCCGATGCGCCGCTTGACGCGCTGCTGGCCGATGAAGGCAAGAAGCCGTGATGCGCGCTGCGCGGACCTTCTCTGCGCTCCTGGCACTGCTCTTCATTGCGGGATGCCTTGGCGGCCGCCTCGAGTACGCCCCAGCCGCCAGACCGGACACGAAATCCGGCATCAGTGCCTGTGGCGACCCGCCCCAGCGCCAGGCATGGCGGGTGCGTTTGCGGCGCGGGCGGCAGGACAGCGTGTTTACAGTCCTTGTCGAACGTGATGTGCAGTCAGGATTTGGGGTGGCCGCGCTGAACGACGTGGGCGGCACCCTGTTTCAGGCCTCCGCCGCCGGCGACGGCTCGGCAGTCGTGATTCAGCGGAATCTCCTCCGCATACCGGATTCCGTGCTGGCTCGGACCTTTGTGCAGGATGCGCTCCTGCCGTTCTTGGCGCATCCGCCGGAAACCGCATCGGCGGGGTTCCTGGAGAACGGCCGGTCAATACGGGTGAACCGCCTCTCCCGAAACCGCGCATCGATCTACGTGCTTAGTGATTCGGGAAACACGATCGCTGAATTCCTGCGCCTGCGCGGGCATCACATCGCCTACCACGCCCGCTTCAACACGCCCGGCCAGCCGTTTGAAGGGGGACATGAGATTATCAGCTACAGTCCCCGCTATGCGGCCGCGTACCGCCCATTGGATACCGGCCAGTAAGAACACTCGTCAGTGATGTTCCGCCGGCCACTCCAATACTTGCCCGTCCTGTTTCAAGCGTGCGCGCAATGCGGGAATATCCACATCCTGCACCGCGCAGCCCGCGTCCACAGCCATGGCCGCGGCTGTCGCGGCGGATTGGCCAAGAACCATGAAGACCGGTTCCATTCGGATGGAGCCGAACGCGATGTGCGAGGCGGAAAGGCAGACCGGAACCAGCAGGTTCGTGCATTCGCCGCGCTTGGGGCGAATGGCCCGATAGGCAATCGGATAGGGCGGGAATCCGCCGACTTCCACATCCCCTTCGTTCCACACCCGGCCATCCTTCGCGTACCGCTGCACGTTGTGCGAGTCCATCGTATACGCGGCAAGGCCGATGCCGTCATCGATCTTTGTCCGCCCTTCGCAGTCCTGCTGGCTCATGACGTATTCCGAAATCATGCGGCGGGCCTCACGAACGTACAACTGATGCGGCCACCCCCCGGAGTCCGTAAACTCATCCTTCGGCAGGCCCCACTGATTCACCTCGTCCTGCACGTTCCGCGGCACGCGCGGATCGTTGGCCAGAAACCACATGAGCCCTTGCTGATAGTCCTTGTGTTCCTCGAAGATCCGGTCCCGGGTGGCGTAATCGCCGTCGGGGTAGGCGTAGTTCATCCCGATGTTGTCGGAGGCAAAAGCGCCCTTGTTGTTCGTATCCGTTTTGCTGTTGGGCATCGGCGTCGAGAGTTGCAGCACTGTCCAGTGGCCCGCCTGCAAATAGCGAAGCAGCAGTTCGTAGCGCAGCGGGTCGTAAGGCTCCGGCTTCGGAAAAGGCATTCGGTTCTTTGGATCGTTCGTCAGGCACATGCGGAAATTGTAGGCTTGGACTCGCTGATCGCCGCTGCCCTCTTCGCCCGGCCCGCCTTCCTGAATGCCTGGCAGCAGACCGCTCTTGGGATCGCCCGCGACGACATGCGGATCGATGGCGCACTCGAACTGATGATACGTTGCGTTCCGCGTCTGCACGCCATTCAGGGTCTCGCCGTACGTGGCGTTGGATTCGCGGCCTACATGATAGGAGACGCCCGCTTTGGCCATCAGGTCGCCTTCGTACGTGGCGTCGATAAACGTCCGGCCTTCCACACGGCGTCCACTCTCCATCACGATAGCCACGATGCGCTCGTGGTCCATCTCCACGCCGTTCTTCAAGTTCAGGCGCTCGTCGTGCACAACCGGAATCTTCGCTTCCTCCAGCAGCGCCCTAAACGTGTTCTCGGCGACATGCGGCTCGAAAGTCCATGCTTCTGTCTGCCCGTAGTGCGCACCCAATCGCTTGTAGAACTCACGCGAGATGCCGCCAATGGCCGCCTTGTTGCCGATATCCGTCGCGCCGAGCCCCCCGGAACTCAAACCGCCGAGATGGCGCCCCGGGTGCACAAGGATGCTCGTCTTTCCCATGCGGACCGCTTGAAGTGCGGAGGCCACGCCGCCGGAAGTCCCCCCGTAAATCACCACATCGTAAACTTCCGCGAGGCTGCCGGGCGCAGCCAGCATCAGGACGCACGTCAGACCCAGAAGCGTTCGAATCATGTCATCCCTTCACTTTCTGCTTTTTCCCATCCGTTTCCTTCTCCGGCCTTGGATATCGGGGAGAAAAGGGCGTGCCCTTCGGCCGCGCCGCCAGCCGGCCGTCTTTCAGGAATGGCTCGCCGCGCTCGGCGAAGTGCTCCGTCAGGCGCGTGCGCCATTGCCGCACCTCTCCACTGTGTTCCGGGCTCGACGCAAGATCGATCAATTCGTGGGGGTCCTTTTCCAGGTCGAAGAATTGTTCCTCGCCGCGTTGCGCGTGGAAGATGTACTTGCGCCGGCCATCCGTCAAGGCGTTCCAGTGGTTCTCCGGGGCATAGCAGATGTCGTGTTCCAAGTCGATGAACTCGCGCCAAGGCGCCTTTTCGTCGCGCGCCAGGGGCAAGAGGCTCTTGCCGTCAAGCTGTCTCGGCGCGGGCACTCCTGCGGCATCCAGAAACGTGGGCAGGACATCTCGCAGCTCGGCCACCTGGCTGCGCACCACGCCCGGTTGCGCCGCGCCGAGCCCGGCCGGCCAGCGCAGCAGCATGGGAATTCGAGCAGAGGCTTCGTAAGCGTAGGACTTCCGCCAGAGATGATGATCGCCCGTCATGTCGCCGTGGTCGGCGGTAAAAACGATCAGCGTGTCTTCGAGCCAGCCGCGCTTCTCCAGGGATTCCAGAATGCGGCCAATCTCCTCGTCCACAAAAGAAACCGAGCCGTAGTAGCCTTGCCGGGACTGGCGGACTTGTTCGGCGCCCAAGTCGCCATGCCATGGCCGGCGCGAGTCATCGCTGCGCGGCGCGTATTTCCCCGCCCACGCGCCCACAGAGGCTTTGGGCAGATCAGCGTTTTCGTACATCCGCAGAAAGCGTTCGGGCGGATCGTATGGGCTGTGGGGGCGATGAAAGGACACTGTCAGAAAAAACGGCTCCTGCTGCGCGTACGTGTCAATGAAGCGAACCGCCGATTCGCCCGTCCAATGCGTGGGATGAAGCCGTTCCGGCAGCGCATACGCCTTGGACTCATAGCCGTTCCAGTCGAGACCCGTGATGTCGTATTGCCGGGCCGGCGCTTCGGAAAGGAACCACGCCTGATAGTCGCTGCGAAACTCTGGAGAATCCGCCCGTGCGGCCTCATCAAGCAGCAGGCGGTGAAATCCGTGCCCGTTGCGTTGCGGCGTGAAGTGCGTCTTGCCGATGCACATTGTGTAGTATCCCGCATCGCGCAGGGCCTGCGGCATCTCACACGGATAGTGCTCCGCGACGGGCCCGGTGCCCAGCAGCCCGTGATGCCAGGGCGATAATCCCGTGAGCAAGGCGCTTCGGGCTGGCGTGCAGGTCGGCGTGCTTGAATAGGCCGAGCGAAAGCGCACGCCTTCGGCGGCAATGCGATCCAGATGGGGCGTACGGATGGCCTTGTTGCCGTCGGCGCCCATGCAGTCCCCCCGCAACTGATCCGCCATGATCAGCAGGATATTCGGCCGGCCTATCCGTGGCGCAGCGTGCGCTGGCGGTGTCTTGGCGGCAGCCAAGGCCATCGCCCCGGCACTGATTTTGAGCATGTCCCGCCGCGTGAACGTGTTTCTTTCTGTGTTACTCATGTCCGCGGTTCCTCCGCCGATAGTGACGTGCTTCATTGCCCCTAATCTTCATGAACCGAATCTGCACCTGCGTCACGATTCCGGTTTCTTCAATAGGATCCTGACGCCTGCCACGGAATCGCCGCCCGGCGTGAGCGCCAGTTCATGTTTGTCTCCGCCTTCTTCCCGATCCGCAACCAGAACATGGAACTGGAAGCTGGATCCTGCCTCAAGCACCAGCGGCTTGACTAACGCGGCCGGAAAGGCCGCTTCGTAGACTGTGCGCCCGGATTCCCGCACGACGGCCAAGGACACGTCCTTGTTCACGGTCTCGGCCGACATGCCCTCGCCTTTGTAGAGAAACACTTCCGGGCCGGCCTGCGTGAGCGAGACGCCCCACGCCCAGTGATCAATGCCGAATTCGATGGCGTCGTTCAGCCACACGATGTCACCCGCATATGGCTGAAAATGTCCGTTGTCCGTGATCTCGAATGCCAGGTACAGATGCGCCTCATCCCACAGGGCGCGGCACTGTCCCGAGAGGTCGGCGGGATCATACTGGCCCGCCTTGAATCCCGACGGATATGTCATGGCCATGGGCACCGCGCCTTTCCACTCGTCCAACAGGCCATCCACGCGGATTTCTCCCGGGACACGGAGCGCTTCGGCCACCGGCACAAGCGGCAGCGCGGTGCTGACCTCGACCGCCGGGCCAAAGCGCGCATTCGCGTAGTGTGTCTTAAACACGGGCACAGGGAAGCGGACCGCTTCGGGCGATTCCGCACGAACATGAAACGCGAGTTCAACATGGCCGTTCGCAGCCACGCTGTATTCCCTTGAAAGCGGCTCCACGTTCCAACCCGCAGGCACTTCCCAGGCAACCGACGAAGCGAACGCCTTTTCGAAGGGATTCTCGACGCGTATCGTGATCTCGCGGTCCAACGGCTGGCCATGCGGCACGGCCACTTCGTCGCAGGACACCAGGCGGTGCTTGATGTCAATGACTTCGGCAGTCCGTTCGAGCGTGGCGACATTGGACGGCAGGACCGAACCGGGTTTCACGACGGACCACGTCACCTCTTCGCCGCGCACATGCACGAGCAGATAGTGGCTGAAGCGCCCGGTCTCCTCGGGCTGATTCCCGAGCGAAGCGCCGCCCGCGGCGATCACGTAGTGCACTCCTTCGCGCATCCCGAAATCCTGATAGCCGTGAAGGTGTCCGGCAAACACGGCGCGGACCGGATGGCCGCGCATGAGATCCGCCAGGTATTTCCAGCGTTGCTCCCAATTCTCCTCCATCTGGCGCGGGTCCCGATAGGACGTAAAATATGGCTGATGCAGAAAGAGGAAGATATTGCTCGCCGTGCTGTTTTCGAGTTCCTGCTTGAGCCAGGCGACCTGCGCGCCGGAGAGCCGGTCAGGCGCGTCCACCTCCTCGCTGTCAAGCACGATGAATCGCGAATTGCCGTACGAAAACGCGTAACGGGTGGGCCCCATGCGCTCCTGCCAAAGCTGCTCGGAGAGCGCATCCGATATGTCGTGATTGCCCGGCACGGGGAAATACGGGACCTGGCACTCGGCGATCGTCTGCTGGAACAAATCCCATTGGGGCGGCACGTTGTCGGCCGAACCGCCCAGCACGAGGTCGCCCACTTCGACGACAAAGGCCGGCTTGAGCGAATTCCACTCCCGGATCATCTGCTTGAAGAGATCCGTCTGAAACACGAGTTGCCGGTTCGATTGTGTGTCGCCCGTAACCACGAAATCGAACGAAGTCCCCGCCACGGGCGGCACTGTTCCAAGCCTCTCCAGTGCCTTCGGAATGGCGGGGCTTTCCGCCGCACTGGCCGCCGCAAATACAATTCCGAACAACGCGGCTTCAAAGAAAAGGAAACGTAGTGCTTTCATGGGAACCGATTCCTCTTTGCTGTGGACTCGCCGATGCATTTTAGCGCCTTTGCGCGGCGCAATCGAACCGTGCCCGCTTTGCAGGGAATCGCCGCATGGACGGACACAGGGGTGATCGCCGAAATGAATCGCAACGAAGGCACGGGTGCTCAACCTGTCAGGTGGGTCCAGGCCAGGCCTTCGACAGCGCTTCGAATCTGCTGCCGGGCTGCCTGCGGGAATTGTGCCTCCACGCGCGCCCAGAAATCGTCCCAGATGAACTGCAGCACCACGCAATTCTCCGCGGCCAAAACCGTGGCCGTGCGCTCGTGAAGCGGACTGAACTGCATCATCTCCCCGATCAGCTCGGGTGCGCGGCACAGGATCTCGGGCGTATCGGATTTCAGGATCTTCGCCGTACCCTTCAAGAGCACAAACCCCTTGTTCTTCGCATGCTCGTGCTCACGGATCCACGTGCATCCTTTGGGCACCCGGCGGGCCTCGGAAATGCCCAATAGCACGGCGGCCAATTCCGTGCGAAGTTCTTCGCGAAACTCCCGCATGAATCGAATCCTGCAAATGGCGCGCTGCATCTTCTCTGGGTTCATGGATCGTCCTTCCCGCAACCCGTCCTGCTTTCGTCCCTGTGGCGTCCGCGGACGCCGGCAAGCTTTATGCGGAAACACCCGTCCCTCGGGGGCGGGAAAGCAGACACGGGGGTGGACAAGTGGAAGGACTCCCCAACTGCGGCTGAAGCTCTGTCTGGCATATGCCGAACCCCCGTTGCGGCTGTTAGTTGCCCTCTTTGCCGACCGCCAGCGCTTGTATTATCTCCCGGATCCCTGGACAAAGCAAGGCGGTCTCCTTCTGCCCCTTTTCTCGGACCTGCCGGAGATGTTACTGTCTTGTCCGCGCGAACATCCGTCCGAAAAGATGCTGATTCCCGAAAGACAGCCCGAATAAGGATCATCAAGATGAACGAACCCGCCGCTCGCCACCGCTTTGCCGGATTCCGGATGCAGAACCTGAACTGCGTTGCAGCGGCCCTCCTGCTCTCTCTCGGGTGCGGACTCCTGGCCTGCCATGGCGGCCGCGCGGAATCGGGCAAGCAACCCGAGCCCAACGTGAAACCCGAGAAGACCGAACGCGTGGCCGGCTTCGGAATGCGCCACAACCTGGACGCGGATGGCAAAGCGAAACCGGGCCCGCTACGCGAAAGCGCCGACTGGCACGTCGCGGACTTCTACGGCAAGGGCGCGGTCCGGGTGGAGAACTGCATCCTCCATCTGGACAAGGGGAATGACATGACCGGCGTCACGTGGCGCGGTCCCCTGATTCGGATGAACTACGAAGTCAGCCTCGAAGCCATGCGTGACGAGGGCGAAGACTTCTTCTGCGGGCTGACGTTCCCTGTCAATGCCGACCCCTGCTCACTGATTCTCGGGGGATGGGGCGGCTCTGTCGTCGGCCTTTCCAGCATTGACTATGGGGATGCCGCAAACAACATGACCACGCGCACGATCGAGTTCACGAACAAGCAGTGGTACCACGTGCGCGTGCGCGTCTACGGCGAGAAGATCGAGGCCTGGCTCGACGACCGGAAGATCGTGGATGTCGTCACGACAAACCACCGCATCGGTATCCGCTGGGAGATCGAACCCTGCGTCCCCATGGGCATCGCCACGTGGCAGACGGCCGGCGCCATCCGGAACATCGAACTCCGGGCGTTGACCGAGCAGCCCCTCGATTACGAGGTGAAGAAGTAATCCCGCGTCCCTTCCCTGCGGCCAGGCGGAAACGCAATGGGGCCCGGGCATCAGGGCTTTGGGGCGCCCTCCTCTACGCTTTGCGGCCGCCAGAAGGGCTCGTAGGCCTCGCCCACGAGCAGATGCGTGATGTAGGCGACCTGGAGCGAGTGCCCTTCCAGGTGGTTGACCGTGCTGTAGATGGCTTCCAGCAGTGACTTGTTCCAGCCCTGAATGCGCCGCCGCTGGACAAGCGTGTCGGCCGTCACCCCGTCCAGAAGTGTCCCGATGCGCGCGAACAGCTCGTCGAGGTCGTTCTGTAGCTGTTGTTTGGGAATCGGCGGCACGTTCTCGAACTCGGCGGGCCGGTTGCGCACATTTGGCTCGCCCCCGAGGCCGTGCAGGAACCACTGCCGCAGATTGCCCAGGAGATGCAGGACAATGTTGCCCACGCAGTTCACTTGCGGGCTGGGCTTCGTCCAAACCGCCTCGTCGGAGAGTTGCCGCAACGAGTGCGACAGCCGGCGTTGTTCCTGCTCGACTGCGCCCCTGACTGCGGCGACAAACATTCGTGCAATCGTATCGTTGTCAGATTCCATCGTCGGAGCCTCCTCGAGGCGGTGGTTCCCTGCCCTGGTCAGGACCGTTCCCTATAGAGTATCCCATTCCAATGCATATGGCACCCAGGAGAGCCCGGCGCATTGTTTCCTTCCGAATCGAATAAAGCGGCCGCCCGAGGGGTAGAATTCCCCGGAACTGCGCATTTTGACAGTCTACAGGCCGGGTGCTAGGCTAACGGAAAACAGGAAGGGGAACGCACATGCTGCAACGACCGCACGGAAGCCCATTGGGACCGGACTTCGTGGGAGACGCGATGCGCCAGGTCTCCCGAACACGTATCCCGAAGATCGGGGTGGCGCTCTTTTTGGGCTTCATCCTCCTCGTAATTGTGCTCATCGGCATGGCGTCGATGCTGGTCTACGTCGCGCCGAACGAGTACGGCATCAAGGAAGTGAAGGTTGGCGTGGACCGGGGCATTCACACGAAGATTTACACGCCCGGTTACTGGTTCCTGAAGCCGTTCGGCATGGAACGGATGCACCGCTTTCCCCGGCACGTCCAGGTGCTCGAACTGACCTCGACGGAATCGACCGCCCATGGGTCGCCTTCGCACATGTACGATCGCGCGGCGAAGATACAGACCTCCGACGGCTTCTTTGTGGACGTGGACGTCACAATCCTCTATCGCATCACGGATCCGTACAAGCTGATGACGACGCTGGGGCCGGGCCTGCTCTATCTCACAAACGGCATCCAGCCGAAGGCGGAGCCCTTCTTGAAGCAGGCGCTCGGCGAGTTAAACACCGAGGACTTCTACAACAGCAAGGAACGGGTGGACAAGGCGGAGAAAGCCAAGACCGCGCTCAATGCGGAACTGGAGCCCAAGGGCTTGAAGCTGGATCAGGTGCTCGTGCGCTATTTCAAGTACAGCGATGAGATCCAGAAGAGCATCGAAGCGAAGAAGCTCCAGGATCAGCTCGTGTTCAAGAATCAGGCGGAAGCCAAAGCCAACACGGAAGAGGCGGCCACGAAGAAAGTGAAGATGGAGGGCGAGATGATGGTTAAGGTGACGCTGGAGGAGGGCAACGCCTACAAGATCGAGAAAGAGGCCGAGAAGGAACTGTATACGCGCAAGAAGTCTGCCGAGGCCACATTGCTCGTGAAGACCGCGGAAGCGCAGGCAACCCAACTGAAGAATGAGGCCATGCAGCTCGCGGGGAACGACCGGAAAGTCGCTCTTGAGATGGCCAAGGTGCTCGAAGGCCTGGAATGCGTCGTGGTGCCCAGCGGAGGGGAACACGGCGTGAATCCGCTCGACCTGAAGTCGCTTCTGACCCTCTTCGGCGTAACGGAAGGCGGCCCGAAGGAGGCGCTGCCGCCCTTGGCGCCCGGCGCCCTCGCACCCTCTCCCCCGCCGCCGCCCGCCCCGGAAGCGGCGGCAGCCCCGGTCCCGACCCCGCAGGAGGCAGGCAAATGAATAGGCATATGAAACTCAACCACTTCGTCCGGTGCTGTGCGCTTGGACTCGCCCTCACCGTGATTTCGGGCTGCATGCCCTACTCGACCGGCCCCACGGAAGTGGGCGTCCGCACGCGCAAACTCCCGCTCTTTGGGCCCAAAGGCGTCGAAGACAAGATCTATCCTCCGGGCTCGACGTACTTCTTCGTGCCGTTCCTCAGCGATTGGCACACATTCGACACCCGGCTGAACGTGCTGGACATGAGCAGTGCCGAAACGAAGGGCGATCGCCGCGGCCGCGACGACCTCCTCTTCAAGACTGTCGACGGAAACGATATCAGCCTGGACATTGTGGTGTCTTGGCGCATCGAGCCGGAGAAGGCGCCCCTGATTCTCCGGGATGTCGCCACGAACATGGATGAACTGAAGGAGAATGTCATTCGAACCGTGACGCGGAGCAAGCCCCGCGACATCTTCGGGGAGTTGAACACGGAGGACTTCTACCTCGCCGACAAGCGCACCGAGAAATCCAAGGAGGTGATCACGGCGCTCAACGAGATCCTGAATCCGTACGGCGTGGTCGTGGAGAACGTGGGCACCAGCGACTACCGCTTCAATCCGGAGTACCAGAAGGCCATCGAAGAACGCAAGGTCGCCGAGCAGCGGGTGGAGAAAGCGCGCTCGACAAAACGGGCCACGGAAGAAGAGAATCGCGCGAATGTCGAAGAGGCCAAGGGCGAAGTCTCGAAGGTCATGGCGGAAGCGGACGGCAAGTATAAGCAGGCGGTGATCCAGGCCGACGCCAACTACAAACAGGAAGAAAAGCGCGCCGAGGCCATCAAGGCCGAAGGTTTGGCCGATGCCGAGGGGGTCCGCAAGATGAACGAGGCGCTCTCCGGCGCGGGCGGCGAGGCGGTGGTCAAGCTGGCCATCACCGAGGCCCTGGCCGGGAAGAAGATCCTGCTCGTGCCCATGGGCGAGGGCTTTGACGTGCGCTCGACGAACATCAACGCCCTGCTGGACATGTACGGGCTGACGGCGTTGGGACAGGACGCCCAGGCGCCCGGAAAGGCCGAAGCGAACGCCAAGAAGTAGATCTTCTCCGGATGACTCAAAACGCGGTGCGAAGATCGGCCACGAGCACGGCCTTCGCACCGCGTGTGTTTGATTGATACCTGCTGGCAGATTATTGGATACTCTGTGCCGGTGATGGGGAAAAAGCCCAATGGAAACGATCGCCGTCGTAGTCCCTTGCCTGAATGAAGCGGAGAACCTGCAACTCCTGTTACCGCAGGTCAACGCGGTGCTGAAGGGTCTCGAAATCCCGGCTGAGGTCTATGTGGTGGACGGCGGGTCAACCGACGGAACGGAAGCCCAGGCCAAACGTTTCGGCGCGCGCGTCCTCCGGCAGCGAGGCACGGGTTACGGTGGCGCGATCAAGACGGCCTTCGAGGACATCGAATCCACATATATCATCACGCTCGATGCGGACATGTCGCATCACCCGGCAATCCTGAAGTACCTCTACGAAATGCGGCATCAGGCCGAGATTGTGATCGCCTCGCGCTACGTCAAGCAGGGCTACGGCGCGATGCCTTGGTCCAGGAAGATCCTCAGCGGGACACTCAACCGGGTGTTCCGCGGCATCCTGGACTTGCCGGTGCACGATCTCTCCAGTGGCTTCCGGCTCTATCACCGCAAGGCGGTGGCGGCGCTGAAGCTCGAATTCTCAACCTATGCCGTGCTTCAGGAGATCCTCGTGAAGGCCTTCTGTGAGGGCTATCAGGTGAAGGAGATCCCCTTCCACTACCTCCCGCGGCGCCACGGGAAGACGCACGCACGCCTGCTGCGATTCGGCCGCGACTACCTCGTGGTGCTGTGCAAGATGTGGTCCCTGCGCAACAGCATCGCCAGCGCGGACTACGACAACCGCGCCTTCAACGGCCTGGTTCCCTTGCAGCGCTATTGGCAGCGGGAGCGCTACCGCATCATCCTGGGCTTCCTCGAGGACAAACTGCGCGTACTCGACGCCGGCTGCGGCTCCACCCAGATACTGAACGGCGCTCCGCAGATTGTCGGCCTGGACCTCCAGTTGCGCAAGCTGCGCTTCATGCGCCGGCGGGGACGGCGGCTCGTGAACGCCAGCACCTTCGCCCTGCCCTTCCGGGATGCATCCTTCGAAGTGGTCATCTCCTCCGAGGTGATTGAACATATCGAGGAAAGCGACGCGATCTTCGCGGAACTGGTCCGATGTGTCGAGCCGGGCGGCGCACTCATCCTTGGCACGCCGGATTACGGCGGCTGGCAGTGGCCGTTGATCGAATGGCTCTACGGCAAGCTCAAGCCAACGGGCTATGCTGAAGAACACATCACCCATTACACGTTTGAGAAGCTTGTGCGGCGTCTCGAGGGGATGGGGCTCACCGTCGAGGCCTATCGCTACATTCTGGGGGCCGAGCTGATTATCAAGGCACGAAAGCCCGCCTGAGACTGGGAACAGAACATCGGCCGCTCGCAACCCGCCGGGGGCTGTGAGCGGCCGATTGACTCTCTCGTGTGAAGAATTGCCGTGCGGAGGGGCTTAGAACTCGCCGCCGCCGGTGGCCAACCACTTGCCATTGACCTTCTTGAACTCAACCTGAACCGTAACGGAACCCGCCGCGCTGCTCGCGTCGATCGGGCCGGCTGTGGCCTTGTCGCCGGTGACCTCGAACTTCGCGTTCGTGAGATCAAGCGTGCCGTCGTCGGTGTATCCCATGTCGATACCCATTTGAATGAGTTCTTCCAGCTTGGCCTTGTCGCCCAAGTCCGGCTGATCGAAATCATCGGCCACGAACGTGAGGGCCTTCTTCACATCCTTGGCTTTCAGGGCGTCTTCCAGGCCCTTGATCTGCGCCTTGATCTGGTCTTCGTTGCTGACCTTCTTCATGCCAGCGCACCCAAACACCAGGCCGGCCACGGCCACCACCGCAATCAACGTAAAGATGCTCGAACGGGTCATGTTACTCTCCTTTCTTCGATTGAATGACCAGCGTATAGACTGCGCCTCGAAGCATTTGGATTCACCGCAGTTTCAACTCGATTTCCGCAAAGACTGAGGGGTGGTCGGAAGGCCGCTGATGGTCGTCGTAAAGTGTCGAGTCGAGAGTCCATCGCGCCACCGTCTTCGTAAGTGGCCCCCCCACAAGCACATGGTCAATGGCCTTCACCGGGTCGATGAATTCGTCCAGATCGGGGATCTTGGCGCCTTCGGGGAAATTGCTCACAATTTCCTTTGACTTGGCCAGGTCATAAGCATCCTCGAGCTTCCCCGGACCCTCGCCCAGCAGGTTGCGGTAGCGCGTGGTCGTGCTGTCCGTGTTGAAGTCGCCCGTGACAATCACCGGCATCTTGGCGGCGATGGGCCCGAAAGTCTGGGCAAAGAAGCGGGCGGCAGGTTCTTTATTGACACCGGCATTATCAAAATGCGTATTAATGTAAAGAAACTGAAATCCATCCTTCTTCTGGCGAAGATACGCCCAATTGACGTAGCGCGGCATGGAGAGTTTCCAGGCCTTCGCAAAGGGAAGTTCGGGCTTGGGGCTGAGCCAGAGTTGGCCGGAATCGAGCTTCTCGAAGCGCTCTTTTTTGTAGAAAAGGGCGCAGTCCGCGTAGATCCATGGCCCGAACGCATAGGCTACATAGTCATAGCCGGGGAAGGCTTTGAGGAAGTCCTCGATATCGGCATGCCCCCCGAGCTCCTGCAGTCCGAGCAAATCCGGATCGTACTTCGCAATACGTTCCTGCAGATGCGGCAGGCGCTGGTCCCAGGGCTGGTAACCGGTTCTGCCCTTGTCGCAGATTCGGCAGAAGACATTGAAACTCATGACCTTGAGCGGACCGCTTCCGCAGGCGGGAGCACTGCCGCAGTTCTCCACTGCGGAGTAGACGTCCGCGTTGAAGTAAGGTTTCCCATACGAGCCGAGCACGGTGGCCATGGCGTACTGGATGCCGTCATGGCGGACAAAGATGCCGAACAGGATGAGGACGGCGAGGACGATCGCAATTCGTTTCAGCCATTTCAAAGTGGATTCCTCCTGGGCGGGACGCAACGGTCCGGCCGCGGTCTTAGGGAAGGTAGGTCTTCAAGCGGGACTCGAAAAACGTGTAGGTCTGCCGCAGTCCCGTCTGCAAATCGGTCTTTGGGCGCCAGCCGAGGCGCGCCTTAATTTTTGCATTGCTGATGGAGACGTCGCCCACGTCCATCTTCGACCAGTCGGCGGGCCAGGGCACATGCTCGACCAGGCCCGTGCCCATGACCTCAACCACCAGCCGGGCGAATTCGCCGATGGAGCATTCGTCGTCGCCCGAGGCGAAGAAGACTTCGCCCCACGCACTTCCGTCACAGGCCAGACTTATCAATGCGTCCACGCAGTCGTCCACGTAAAGCATATTGCGTTTCTGGCCGCCTTCGCCGTAAATCGTGAGGTTCTTGCCCCGCAGCGCGAGCCCGATGAAGAAATTGAGGACGCCCCCGTCGCTGCTCTTGATGTTGGCGCGCGGTCCGTAGACATTGGCGAGGCGGATCACGGCGGTCTTGAGCCCGTGGACGCGGTGGTAGATGAGGTGATATTTCTCGGCCACGCTCTTATTCGCCGAATACACGTCCTGCGGGAATTCGGGATGGCGTTCGTCGATGGGGCACTGGATCATCTGGCCGCATTGGGTGCTCGTGCCCACATAGACGACCCGGGCTTCCGGATTGTCCCTGCGAAGCGACTCGAGCACGTTCATGGCACCCTTGCAGTTGATTGCAATGTCCAGAAACGGGTCCTCGAGCGAATAGCCGTGCGAGGTGTGCCCGGCGCAGTTGAAGATGAGATCCTGGCCGCGAATGACACGGTTCACCAATTGATAGTCCCGAATATCGTTTATAACGACCTTCATCCGGCCGTCGTACCCGGCGATATTGGCCGGATTCCCGCCGCCGTGGTCCATGAGCGAGTCATAGACCGTAACGGCGCCGCCCAGTTCGCAACAGCGAATGGCCAGATTGCTGCCAATGAAGCCGAGGCCGCCGAGCACCAGGATCCGCTTGTTCTCAAAGGGCAGGTTCGTCATTCAGATGTCCAGGGTGGCGCTCAGGCATCGGCTATCTCCGGCATCCGCCTGATGCGGCTGTCCGTAAAGAAGTCGGCTTCATCGCGGCTCGTGCTCGAGAATTCGGACACGATCGCGCCTTTCGGGCCTGCCTGAAACCAATGAAGCGTGTTGGGGGGAATCGTGTACTGCTCGCCCGGCATCAGCACGACCTCGTGAAAGACGGTATAGCACGTGGTGCTGCCCGCGGGAACCTTCGCCCGCAACTCCTGCGTCGGCTCGCCCTCGACATAGAGGTACACTTCGCCCGTACGGCAGCGAAAGGTTTCCCGCTTGCCCAATTGATCACCGATGGACGGATGGCGGTGTTCAGGACAGGTCATGCCGGGAAGCATGATGAGTTCTTTGGCGCAGTAGCGGTCGGTGTTGACATAAGTAATGATCAAGAGTCCGGTGCGCTCGAATTCGCCCAATCCGAAATCGGCCACTTCGATGTTAGCCCGTTCTTCTGGGGTGATGATGATATCGGCAGCATCGAGCATCTCCGCCGCTTGCTTCTGATAGGCTTGTGCCTGCGTCCGCGTCAACATAGTTACACTCTCCTCGCTCGGCGATATCGCCACACTATGCTCAGAACGGCACCGGCCATACACGCCGGTCTGCTCCCTACAGGATACTGCAAGTGCCGGGCCCGGTCAAAACTCGATCCCATTCGGAATTTGCGGGGAACTTGCGGTATACTCTCTTTTGATGCTGAAGTGCAGCTCGCCGGGAATTCAAGGGAAGACATGTCCGAAGTATCTGTTGTTCCAGACCTCCCCTATATCACCTTTCGCCTTCAAGACGCGCATTACGGACTGCATAGCCTGCATGTGCGCGAGGTACTGCCCGTCTCGAGTGTCGTGGCCCTTCCGGGCGCGCCCCCCCACGTGCGTGGCCTGATCAATCTGCGGGGAAGAACGCTGACACTGGTCGATACGCGGGTCCTGTACGGAATGCGTTCACTTCCGGATGAGCTCCGGGCACTGGCCGCGATGATGGGACAACGCGAACAGGACCACCGGAATTGGCTGGCCGAATTGGAGGCGTGCGTTCAGGAAGGGCGCGAATTCCGTCTGCAGCTCGACCCGCACCAGTGTGCCTTCGGCAAGTGGTACGATGCCTTCAGGACGGACAATTCCGGGTTGGCCATCCTGCTCATGCGCTTTGACCTTCCGCATAGGCACATCCATGCCGTGGGACAGCAGGTGATTGATCTGATGCACGCCGGCGACCGCGAGGCCGCCCGCAACCTGATCGAGCGGACCCGAAAGGGCGCCTTGTCCGCCATGATAGATCTCTTTCAGGAGTTTCAGCGCTCCGCGCTGGAACTCAGCCGGGAACTTGCGATTGTGCTGGAATACGAATCGCAGACCTTCGCCATTGTGGCAGACGCCATCGAATCGGCCGAATCGCTCGGCGGCACGCTGAAGCCCGCGCCCAACCTGTGGGGCAGCGGAGCCGAAGCCCCAATTGAGTTCATCGCGGAACGCGCCAAAGACAAGAGCCTTATCCTGATTCCCTCCATGCGCTTCCTCGCCCAAGCGGTGAAGAACACGGCGTCCTGAGCGCGGAACGAGAGGTGCATGCCCGGAGGACAGTCGCGGGAAGGTGAGTCACGGGCAGATGCTCTTCGCGAAGCCTGGCCCCGGTTCCAGGTGCCCCTATGGCCTTCCAGAGCGCCTATTTGCTGCCTTTACCCATGACTTCGGTCTGTGGTCCTTCTTGCGCGGCATCCGGTTGTTTCGGACCCATTCTCGCGACGACAGGCAAGCTGTCAGGAACTAGGAGCATTAGCCGACCAGGCCGGTGCACGCCCATCGAAGAATGAAGGTCATTCCTGAGTCAGCGGAAATGTCTTTGAGCGCTGCGTGGTTAATCTAAAGGCGGATCCTCGGGTTTCAAGAGATACGCTTACGGAATCTGCGGTGTGTTTAGGGTGAATGCGGAGTGCGTTAAGGACTCGGTGAGGAGGGAGCGTCAGGATGCTGCAAGGGGCCGCTGAAACGAATCTCCCTTGGATTACCTTCCGCCTGGAGGGCAACCTGTACGGTTTGCACAGCCTGCATGTGCGCGAAATGGTCGCCCTGAAACAGGTGGTTTCGCTGCCCGGTTCCCCGGAACACATCCGCGGCGTCCTTCCGCTTCGCGGCAAGATGTTGCCCGTGGTAGATTTGCGCGTGTTTTTGGGGCATCGGTCGTTATCCCAGGAGTGCCAGGAACTGATCGCAATGATGGCAAGACGCGAGGAGGATCACCGGAACTGGCTGACCGAGCTTGAATCGTGCGCCCGCGAGGGGCGGGACTTCCGCTTGTCGCTGGATCCACATCAGTGCGCCTTCGGCAAGTGGTACGACGCATTCCAGACGGACAATCTCGAACTGCGGAGGTTCCTCAAACGATTTGAAACGCCGCACAGAAATGTCCACGCCGTGGGAAGTCAAGTGCTGGAACTCGCCCGCTCCGGGGAGCAGACACGCGCTCAGGTCATAATCGACAAGACCCGAGATGGCGCGCTGGCAGCCATGGTGGGACTTTTTCAAGAGTTCCAGGCGTGTTTCATGGCGATGCAGCGGGAGTTGGCGATCATCCTGGAATATGACGCCTGCTGCTTTGCCGTCACGGCGGATGCCATCGACTCCGCCGAGTACTTGGGACGGAATCTGCATCCGGCGCCCGGACTATGGGGCACGGCGAACAGCAGGCCCGTTGAATACATCGCGGAGCGGATGAAGGATCACAGCCTAATCATGATTCCGTCCATGGATTTCCTGGTTCAATCGGTTCGCGGCACGGCCGACAGCTCGCTGTGTGCCGCAGACTCCTAGCTACTCTGCCTTGCCGGTGATGGCACGCTCTTCAAAGACGGCATGATTGACCTGGCTGCGGCCTTTGGAGGTGAATACGATGTGTATCTTCCCGTCGCGGCTTTGGATGGCAAAGGGATACGCAAGATCATCCTCCCCCTCCAGTATGTTCCGCTTGAAGGGATAGGTCATGTCGTTGTCCGTGGAGATGGAAACCGTCAGCGGCATGCGGTCGTTCATGCTGTCGTTGTAGACAAGCAGCAGGTGGCCGTTCTTCAGCTTGATGAAGTCCGTGGCCGCATTCGGGTTGGGAAACGCGCTGTCCTTGCCCTCGGCCCAGGTCTTTCCGCCGTCATGCGATTCGGAACGAACCAGGTAGCCATCCGTCCGCGGGTCATAGCCCCCGCCCCGGCGCATGTACGTGATGAGGTAGTTGTCGTCGATTTGAACCACTGACGGCTGGAGGCAACCCAGCCGCGCCGTGATGCGCGAACTCTCCGTCCAGGTCATGGTTTTGGGATTGCAGCGCAAGAAGAGCGAGGTCGTGTCGCCTCCCACCACTTCGCGGTCGTGCCCGGTCTCGTGGTAGATGGGCAGGAGATAGTCGCCATTGCTCAAGACAATCGGCTGAGATCGAACCATCATGCCCTTCTCACGGCCGAGCACGAAGGGATCGGACCACGTATTGGCCCCGTCCTTCGAGATCTTGGCGTGGATTAGCGAATCCGACCACGTATCGCCATACCGGACGACATGAAAGAGCCAAACAAGGCCATCCGGCGCCTGCCACACGACCGGGTTGCCGTCGGAGTAGAACGGCGTATCGGCGATGACCACGGGCCGGGACCACTCTTTGCTCCCCGGCTTCTGCCGCGATCCGTACACGGCCGTGTCCGGTTCATATTCGCCCGACCCCCCGTAGTACGAGATATACAGGTCGCCATTCGCCAATTCGGCGATGCACGCGGGGTGCTTGTACGCGCCCGGAAGTTCGGAACCGAAGACTTTGTTGATTTCGATTTCTTGGGCGTAAACGCCGCCCGCGAGGAAGAACGACATGCCAAGTAATAGAAGGCCTGAACGCATGAGCGAGACTCCTGAGTTGGAATGGAAGTAGCGTAACGACTGATCGAGGGGTGGGTCAACTCAGGGTTCGCCGGGTTCGTTTGGCGCAAGGGCGCAAACGTTGAGTGAGGTTCATCTTTCGCCTGACGTGCATAGTGCGGCGATGTTGTCCTATGATGGCTGTCAGGACGTTGCCGTCCGGAAGGAGGAAGCATGCGGAAGCGGCACTGGGGACCTTGGGTTGCAGCCCTGTGGATCGGACTGATTCCTGTTTCGGCGTCTGCGAAAGTGCTCCTGAATGAGCGAGGGGAATTGGGCCCGGAGGGACATACGAAGCACGAGTCGTTCTTCTTTGACCTCCCTTCCGGCGATGTGCGTATTGTGGTCTCCTTTGCCGGCTCCTTCTCGTCGGGAAAAGGCTCGGTGAAGTTCGTCGGGGCCAAGGAAGAGGTCCTCGCTGCGAAGGACTTTGAGACGGGTCGCGCGACGCTCCTGGGCACCTTCGGCCCCTTCCCTGAAGCGGGCCGGGCACGCTTCGAGTTCTCTGTGCAGGAGGGCGCCGGTGAATGGCAAGGCGTCGTGGCCGAAATCCCCGAGAAGAGGGACTTGTATCCCTTGTTGCTCGCGGGGCCCCTGATGATGTTTGTGGCGCTGGCCTTCGCCGTGGGCTGGTGGTGGCGGACCCGGGTCCCGTGGCGTTGGTTCTGGCTGGGCGCGGGGCTGTGGGCGCTGGGTGTCGCACTGAAGATCGCCTGGGCGATCCTCATGAACCCAATCATCTTGACTGCGTTGAAACCCGCCGTATCTTACCGGGCCTACCTGATCATTGGCGGATTCTACGTCGGTTCACTTACCGGCGTTTTCGAGATCGGCATTGTGGTGCTCTGGGCGCTGATCTGGCGAAAGAAGGTGACCGACGCGCCGCGGGCCATCGCGGTCGGCATCGGCGCGGGGGCTTTCGAGGCGCTGGCGCTGGGACTCGCGGGAGCGGCAAACGCGGCCACAATGATATTTGTGCCGCTGCCGGAACAAGCGCAGGCGGCAATGTACGCGGCGGCAGTGCCGCTGATGGCCACCACCCCGCTGCTCTGGTTGTGCAGCCCGGTGGAACGTGTTCTGGCCATCCTGTGCCACGTGGCCTCGCGCGCGCTCGTGCTGTTGGGCGTCGCTGCGCGCAGGATGAACTATCTGTGGCGCGGCTTTCTGCTCCTGACGCTTCTCGATACGGTGGCAGGCGTGGCACTCCTCGCCGAATTGCCAGGGAAGATTTCCATGTGGTGGATCGAGCTGGCGCTGCTTCCCTTCGCCCTGATCAGCGTGCTGATCGTGCCGTGGAGCATGCGCGCATGGCCGGAACCCGCATTGCCGCCCGAACTGCCTGAGCTGCCCGCGGAGTGAGGATTACCCAACGATCCCGCGGAGAGCATCGAGGAGCGCGTCGCATTCTTCGTCTGTTCCCACGCTGATGCGCAGGGCGTTTTGCAGCCGGCGCAAATTGAAATAGCGCACGACAATATTCTGCGCGCGCAATGCATCGAAAATCTCGCGGGCGGACGGACTGCGATCCCACTGTGCCAGAAGGAAGTTGCTCTGCGATTCCGGCACAGTGAAGCCCAGCGCGATGAGTGCCGCGCGGAGGCGCGCGCGCGTCGCACGAACCTTGGCGGCGTTCGCCTGCATGTAGCCGTAGTCCTCGAGGGCCGCGAGCGCGACCGCCTGGCTGACGGCGTCCATGTTGTAGGAGTCCTTAACCTTTAGCAGCTCCTGGATCACCTCGGGGCGAGCGACGGCGGTTCCGAGCCGCATCCCGGCCAGGCTGAATGACTTCGAGAACGTGCGCATGACCACGGCATTATCAAAGCGCTTGGGGAAATCCATACAGTCGTCGTCAGCGAAATCGACATAGGCTTCGTCGATCACCACGATGCCGTCAAACGTGCGGCAAAGCCGCTCGACGTCCTCCCGGGGGGAGGAAACGCCACTGGGGGCGTTGGGCCGGGTCAGCAGGCACATCCGGGCCGCACAGCCGAAGAAGCGCTCAGTCAATTGGAAACGTTCATCCAGATCCACGTACTCCATGCGGCAATCGTGCAATTGGCAGAGTACCTCATAGAGCGAGTACGTGGGATACGACGCCAGCACTGCGTCGCCGGGATCGACAAACGTGCGGATCGCGAGCGCCAGCAACTCATCCATGCCATTGCCCAGCAGCACCCATTCCGGCCCGGGATAGTCGAAATGGCGCGCATAGGTTTCCCGGAACTTCGCCGCGGCAGGATCGGGATACTTCCGCAGCGCATCCGGCCCGATCTGGCGGAGAACGTCCATCACTTTGGGCGAGGGCGGATACGGGTTCTCGTTCGTGTTCAGCTTGATGATGTTGCCGTGCTTCGGCTGCTCGCCGGGAACATAGCCCTCGACATCCTTCAAGATTGCCCGGCCATATTTCATAGACGCACCTCCACGGAACGCGCGTGGGCTTCGAGTCCTTCCGCCGCCGCGAGGGCCATGATGTCCTCGGCGGCGTTCTCGAGGCGCTCGCGCGTGTAATACAGAACGCTGCTCACTTTGCGAAAATCCTCGGCGGTCAATGGCGAGGAGAAGCGGGCGCGGCGGCGCGTGGGCAGGATGTGGTTGGGTCCCGCATAGTAGTCGCCGACGGCCACCGGCGTCATGGCGCCGAGCATCATGGCGCCGGCGTTGTCGATCCGATCCGCGAGTTTCCGAGGAAACTCCGCCTGGATGCTGAGGTGTTCCGGGGCGAAGAGATTTGTGAGCGCGACGGCTTCCTCCATCGAACGCACGACGATAAATGCGCCGCAGCTATCGAGTGCCGCGCGCATCATGTCCTGGCGCGGCAGCCGCGCTATTTCGGACTCAAGCCGCTGGCGGACGGCGTCCACGAGTTCCATCGAGGGCGTCATGAGCACGCAGCAGGCTTCTTCATCGTGTTCGGCCTGCGCAAGCAGTTCCGCGGCGACATGCGCGGGCTTGGCGTTGGCGTCAGCGATCACCACGACTTCCGACGGCCCGGCCTCGCTGTCAATTTCGACGACATTGCGCACGAGCGCCTTGGCCGCGGTGACATACGTGTTGCCGGGGCCGGTGATCTTCGTGACGGCCGGAATGCGCTCCGTGCCATACGCGAGGGCGGCGACGGCCTGCGCCCCGCCGATGCGGAAGACGCGCGTGGCGCCCGCAATGCGCGCCGCGGCCAGCACGACGGGGTGAATGCTGCCCTGATACGAAGGCGGGGAGACCATGACAATCTCTTTGACCCCTGCAACGCGGGCAGGGGCGATATTCATGAGCACCGAGGAGGGATAGTAGGCTTTGCCGCCCGGAACGTAGACGCCCGCGCTCTCGATGGGCGTGATGCGCTGGCCAAGCACCGACCCGTCTTCAAAGGCCTCTTCCCAGGATTCGCGCAGGTTCCTTGCATGGAATCGCCGGATATTCTCGTAGGCTCGCTCCAGGATTGCGATGAGCCGCGGCTCTACCTGCCTGACCGCCGCGTCGATTTCGTCCGTGCCCAGTTCGAACTGCTCCGGACGCAATGCGACGCCGTCAAATCGTGCGGTGAACTCGGCCACGGCGGCATCGCCGTCGTTCCGGACTGCATCGACGATCGCCTTGACGCTGTCAAGCTTTTCGCGGACGGGGGTGTCCGCTGCCGCTTCGCTCCGGGCGAGAATGAACTCGACCGCCGTGCGGTAGGAGGCATCATCGATTATTTGAATGCATTGCATGGCAACTTCCTATTCAATTCGTGCTGTCGTGCGGGGATTGCGCCGTTGGATCACCCTTCGGATCAACGACACTCCCCCTGCGTTTATTCTCGCACCCGCTCGATGGACGCGCCCAGCGCCGCGAGCCGTTCCTCAATTCGCTCATAGCCGCGATCAATGTGATAAACGCGCGCAATCGCCGTGGCGCCCTGATCGGCCATCAGCCCAGCAATGACGAGGGACGCACTGGCGCGCAAGTCCGAGGCCATGATGGGCGCGCCGCTCAAGCGCGGCACGCCGCGCACGATGGCCGTGTTGCCGTCCAGGCTGATGTCCGCGCCCATGCGTATCAATTCGGCCGCCTGCATGAAACGGTTCTCGAAGACGGTTTCCTTGATGTGGCTGACGCCCTCGGCACAGCAGAGCATCGCCATGACCTGCGCCTGGAGGTCAGTGGCAAAGCCCGGATAGGGACGGGTGGCGATGTCCACTGCCTTGATGCCGTTGGGCGCGGCCGCGCGGATGCGGCTGCCGTGCACGTCGATCTCCGCCCCGGTCTCGCGCAGCTTGTCGAGGAAGGCCGGCAGATGATCGGCGTTGGCGTTGAACACAGTCACGTCGCCGCGCGTCGCCACGGCGGCGCACAGAAACGTGCCGGCCTCGATGCGGTCCGGCATCACGACATGTTCCGCACCGCCGAGCGAATCGACGCCGACGATAGTGATCATGTCGGTACCCGCGCCGGAGATCTGGGCGCCCATGCCGTTCAGGAAATGGGCGATATCTTCAATTTCGGGTTCGCGTGCAACGTTCGTGAGGCGTGTCACGCCTTTGGCCCGGCACGCCGCCATCAGCAGGTTTTCCGTCGCGCCCACGCTCGGGAAATCGAGCGCGTAGTTCGCGCCCTGCAGTGCGCCTTCGGCCACCACATAGCCGCTTTCTATGCATATCCTGGCCCCGAGCGCCTCGAGGCCCTTGAGATGTATGTCCACGGGCCGGGTGCCGATGGCGCAACCGCCGGGCAGCGACACGCGCGCTCTGCCGAAACGTGCGAGGAGCGGACCGAGCACGAAGAACGACGCCCGCATCTTGCGCACGAGTTCGTAGGGCGCCTCGGGCGATGTGAGACCCGCGGGCGTGAGCGTCATGTAACGGCCCGTAAACTCGATCTCCATGCCCATGTTCGAGAGCAGCTTGTCCATCGTGAACACGTCGTGGAGGCAGGGCATGTTGTGCAGCGTGCACGGCGCTTCCGCCATGATGGAGGCGGCCATCAGCGGCAAGGCGGCATTCTTCGCGCCGCGTACATGCACTGCTCCCTTGAGCGGAGTACCGCCGCGAATCAGTATCTTGTCCAACCTGGAGTCTCCGTGTTCGTGTGCAGGAACGCCGCCGCCCGCGCGTCACGGCGGGCCCGGCCGTGTGCTTAATCCTACACTACGGGAGGAACGTTCCCAAAAAACGCTCAGGCCCAAGGCAGTGTCCCTGGGCCTGAGTTGATGTCCGTTTCTGTTACTGCGGCGTATTCGCTGGGGCCGGAGCCGCGGGGGCCGCGGGCGCTTCCGCCGCGGGGGCCGCGGGGGTCTCTGCTGCGGGGGCCGCCGGGGTCTCTGCCGCGGGAGCCGCGG
>CAILVY010000019.1 GCA_903837785.1 Candidatus Hydrogenedentota bacterium | reverse complement strand
CGCATCTCCTGGATGCGCACGCAGTAGCGGTCCCAGGAATCGCCCTTCGAACCCACGGCCACGTTGAAGTCCACTTTGCCGTAGAGGCCGTACGGCGCGACCTTGCGCAAGTCGAGCGGAATGCCGCAGGCGCGCAGGACCGGGCCGGTGCAGCCCAGCGCCACCGCCTTGGCCGCATCGAGCACGCCGATGTTGCGCAGGCGCTCCTGCAAGATCACGTTGCCCGAGAGCAGCGTGTCGTATTCGTCGATGCGCGGCTTCAGATAGGCGATCAGCTTCTTCACTTTCGCCACAAAGCTCGGGAGCACGTCGAACATCACGCCGCCCGGCTGAATGTAGTTCATCGTCAGGCGCGCGCCAATCGTCTCCTCGAAAATCTCGCCGATGATCTCCCGCTCACGGAAGCCATAGAGGAAGGCCGTGAACGCGCCCATGTCCATGCCGAGCACGCCCCACCACAGCACGTGGCTCTGAATGCGCTGGAGTTCGGTCATGATCGTCCGGATCGCCTCGATACGGCCGTTCAACTCGATGCCCGCCGCGGCTTCGACGGTCCGGGACACTGCCCAATTGCTGGCCAGGGCCGAGAAGTAGTCCATCCGGTCAGTCAGGTGGATGATCTGGCGGTAGCTGAGGTGCTCGCACATCTTCTCCAGGCCGCGATGCACAAAGCCCGGCACCGGGATGATCTGCTTGACGGTCTCGCCGTCGAGCCGGACGACAAAACGCAATGACCCGTGCGAGATGGGGTGCTGCGGCCCCATGTTCACGAAGTACTCCTGCGTGGACAGGGGGCTCTCCGCCGCCGCGGGCGGCTTGAGCAGTTCATCCAATGTGCGAATCTTCACCGCCATGTGCCGTTCACTTCCTCGGGTCTTCGAGCATGTCGGGGTCCTGATAGTCCTTCCGCAGGGGGTGCCCCTGCCAATCGTCTTCCAGGAACACCCGGCGCAGGTCCGGATGCTGATCGTATTCGATGCCGAAGAGGTCGTAGACCTCGCGTTCCTGGAACTCGGCCGAGGGCCAGATGCCGCACATCGTGGGAACAACCGGATGGTCCCGGGGCACATCGGCGCACACCAGCAGATCGTGCCCGTGCCGCAGCGAGAAGAGCCGGTACATCACCTCAAAACGGCCCTCTTCCGGCCAGTCCACCGCCGTATGATCCAGCAGCATGTCGAACGCCAGCGCATCCCGGTCGCGGAGCTGCCGCAGCAAGGGTTCAAGCGTGCCCAGCGGCGTCCGGACGGCCGGCCGATCGCTGGCCCCGCGCGCCTGCGCCTCCGCTTCGAGCCCGATCACGGCTGCGATGAGTGATTCTGAATCCATTCCCTGACCTTCGCGGCCCACGGCAGTCTCTCCGCGGCCTGATTGACGTCCACCACGTTCTCCCGCTCCAGTTCCCGCGCGATTTCCTCCCGGACCTGTTCCGCCGTCATGCCCGCGGGCAGCGCCGACAACACCGGCTTCGTCCGGATGCCCGGCTTCCGAATCGTCTCGCCCTGCTTGATCAACCGCTGCAGCGTGAGCAAGCCCCAGAAGAAGGCCTCCGGCCGGGGCGGACAGCCCGGAACATACACGTCCACGGGAATGACTTCGTCCACTCCCCGAACGATGTGATAGGAGTTGTACATGAACGGGCCGCCCGAAATGGCACACGAACCCGTCGCGATGACATAGCGCGGCTCAGCCATCTGCTCGTAGAGCAGGCGGACGCGCGGCGCCATCTTCTTCACAATAGTTCCCGCCACGATCATCATGTCCGCCTGGCGCGTCGTGTGCCGGGCCACCTCCGCTCCAAAACGGGACAGGTCCTGATGGGCGGCGCCCGTGGCCATCAACACCTCGATGGCGCAGCATTTCGTCCCGAAAGCCAGCGGCCACAGGCTGTTCGCCCGCGACTGATTAATCGCCCAGTCCAGCGTGGTGACCACGATGGACCCGCCGGGGATGTGCTCCAGAATGGCCGGGGCTTTGTCGAGGATCAGACCCATTCCAAGGCCCCCTTCCGCCATGCGTAAACCAGCCCGACGATCAGCACCAGCAGGAAGAGGCCCATCTCGATGAGGCCCGTCAGCCCCACCTGCCGGAATACGACTGCCCAGGGATACAGAAAGGCCGCTTCCACGTCAAAGACCAGGAAGAGCAGCCCGAAGAGGTAATACCCCACGTTGAACTGAACCCACGATTGCCCGATCGTCGGTTCACCACACTCATACGGCGAGTTCTTCAAGGGGTTCGGCCGGTGCGGCGCCACCAGATAGGATGTGAGAAGCCCTGCCCCCACGAGAACGGCTGCCAGCCCCGTAAAAAGGAGAAGAAAGAAGTACTCCATGTTTCTTCCCAATGATCTTTCTTAAATTTCGCCTAAACGCCACCTGCGCGGCCTGAGTATTGCGTAACAAGTGGCGCGGCCCACGCATTCGTACCTAACAGTAAGTAGACTATACACACCCGCCCCACCGGTGTCAAGAAACCAAGAAACGCTGAATTCCACGAAAGATCCTTGTGGCGATCGCGCCGTTTTCCTCTTGACCCGCACGGGAGGGATGTGCCGTTCTTCGTGCTGCAACGAAGGGAGAACATAGTGAAGAATACGGGCGCAGAACGGATGCCGTTGACACGCCTCCGCAAAGGGAAGGATTCAGACCGGAAACGCGTTGAAGGGCAACAAGACGGCAGTCCGGTAACACGCTTCGACGCGTAGAGGCCGGTGGGAGGCCCGTGCCGATTATGGTTGCACCGGTTGTTTCGTCCCGCCGCTTCCGTAGTGGCACTGTGCTGCAACTTCCTCACCCGTCAGCGCCCGCGCGTAGAGTCTGACCTCGTCCACGAGGCCGGAGAAGAAGGAGGCATGCTCCACATCGTAGTTGCCCAAGCACAGGTGGAACGCGTTTTCCTTCACTGGCCCGGGACGTGCCATCGTTCCTTGTTCTTTTCCGTCCACATAGATCCGCATGACTTGGCCGTCAAAGGTTCCGGCGAGATGAACCCAGCGGCCCAGGGGAAGCGGAATCTCGGCGGAGAGGTGGTGGCTCCAGTCCGTAAGCGGCACTTCAAAGCAGGGCTTGCCCCCGAGCACGCCCAGGCGATAGCCGGTGGCGGTTCCGCCTTGAAACACCCGGTTCACAATCCATTTGTTGTCCTGGCCCGCCACCTCCGTCTTCACCCAACAGGTGATTGAGAGGGCCGAAGTGGGGGAGAGCCGGTGGCTTCCCGGCACGTCAACGCAGCCGCCCGCGCACACTAACGCATTGCCGTCGATGCCCGGCGCCCGGTCCGCGTCGCGCAGCAAGCCCCCAAGGCGATTCCCGGAGGAATCGAGCGCCACCGGATGGTCTTTGTCCTCGTCGAAGGCCCACCACGCGATGAGACCCTCCTCCGGTGCGCCCCCTTTGAGGACCCGCCGGGTCAACTGCTTCCGCACTTCCCTCTCCTTGGCGGCCAGGGTCCGGTAGGCCGTGTCATACGGACCCAAGCCGATGTCTTCCGGCAAGAGGTCCGTGTGCGGTTCCGGCGCATTCGAGAAGACCTCCCGCACCGCGTCCAGGTAGCCGAAGCCGTATTCGCGATAAGGCGCGATGTAATGGCCTTCGCCCCACTCGTTCCAGTTGTCGAGGAGCAGGAGCCGGCTGCCAAGTTCCTGTGCCGGGAAGCTCTTGACAATCGCCTTAGCCTCTTCGAGCAGCGATTTGTACTCCGTCGGCGGAATCTTCCAGATGCTGCCTTCGTCCGCCCAGCCGCTCCACGCCTGCGAGACAGTCACCACCTCGGGGAGGATGCCCAGTTCCTTGGTTTTCCGGATATCCTGCAATTGCCGCTCAATCGCCTGCGCCGGCGCCGGGCTGTTCGGGACGTGCCAGCAGTAGGCGAACGTGTAGTCGAGGCCGAGACTTTTCATCAGCTTCAGATGTTCCGGGTCGAGCCCGCGGTACTCGCCCAACAGATAGAGCCCGTCAAACCCCGCGTCCCGGCACGCCTGCCGCATGCGGTCGAACGCCTTGACCACATTCTCCACGCCGCCCAGATCCTGGATGAGAAACTCCGGGCGATAGATGAAGAGCAGCGGCTTGTTGTCCATCTTCAGGTAGCTCGGATGCTTGAAGTACGTCTCCATCCAGAAGAGAAGCAGGTTCTGCATCAGG
>CAILVY010000018.1 GCA_903837785.1 Candidatus Hydrogenedentota bacterium | reverse complement strand
GCTATCGGCAGAAACGGTCACCCGCCCCGTGTACGCGCCCGGCGGCGTGTTTTCGGGGACGTGGACGGTGATCCAAACGGGCTGCGCCCAGCTGGGCTCCACGTCGAAGCTCTTCACCGGCAACAGCGGATCCGGCCACCAGCAGGGACCGTAGCGCGGCACATCCGGATGCTGGTGCTGATGCTCGACCCACACATAACCGACCTGATGCCACTGCACGTTGTCAGATGCGATGCGCGCGCCGTTCGGCCCGGCCAGATCGGAGATCGTCACGCGCACGTTTTTCAGCGCGACGCCCGACGGCGGCAGGATCACGATCTGGCCGCTCTCATACTCGTTGCGCGCGGCGGACAAGGCCAGCGCGGCGGGCGGATCATTAGTTTCGGGCAGGTCCATCGGCATGACGCGCCGCATGCTGCTCTCGGTCCACAGGGCGTAGTTGCGATCGGACTGCGCTGCGGTCGTATCTACTTCCTGGTTCCATGTGACGGTCTCGCCGAGCAGCCGGTCGGTGGCGGTGAAGCGGAGGGTGCATCTCCCCGGCGGGACCGCTTGCCCTTCCGCGTCGCGACCGTTCCAGGAGATGCGCTGCGTCGGGCCCTCGCCCTGCTGGCTGAATACCACCCGCTCCCCGTGGCGCACCTGCGTTTGCCAAGTCGAAGGCAGGGAAACCGAGGCCAGCGCCTCGATGCGGCCCGTGCCCGCGAAGCCGCCTAGCGCGGTGGTGCGGGTGAACCGCTGGGGCGCCAGTGACACCCGGATGTCGTCAAACCACGCGGTGCCCTTCGCTTTTCGGAACAACACAAAAAGCTGGATGCGCGCCACCGGTTTGGTTGGCGTGAAGATGCTCTCGGCGCGAGACCACTCGTGCGTGCCACGCGGGAAGATGGCCTGCTGCCCCCACAAGGGCGTGCCGTCGGCGTAATGCACATCCAGATAGATGCTGTATTCGCCGCCCTCGACGCCCGCGGCCTTACTCCATCCGGAGATCAGGATCGGATGCTGCACTGGTGGATCGAAGACAATCTCCTGCGCGGCGCCCATCGTCTGCCGCCCGGTCTCGGAGCGGCACCGGATGCACCAGCCGCCGTCACGCCCTTCGCGCACCAACTCATAGCCCTCGCCATAACGCGACCAGCCCTCGGCCTTGCCGTCAGCGTTGTCCTCGAAACCTGGGTTTACCACATGATTGGTGTCCCGAGGGCTAGCAACCGCCGGAGCTGGAACCAAGAGCGGCAGCAGGGCGGCGAGGAGGGTGAGGAGTGGATTCATTCTTTGTCTTTTTAACATGCTGGGGCACGAGCCCCCGGCAGCCAACGCGGATGATCCGCTCCCTGATTGTCGACGCCACGGGTGAGCAAGCGCGCGTGCCGTCCGTCGGAGTCCATCATCCAAAGTCCGGGTGTTCCGCCAGTTTCTGCGCGGCAGAACACGATCGACCTTCCGTCGTGCGAAGCGCTCGCGCGGAAGTCCCATACACGCGGCGCCGCCGGGGTCATGGGCGTTGTCTTTCCGGTGCTCGGGTCCAGCCGGCAAACCTGCACCCCGCCGCGCGCTGCCTCGGGTTTGAAATCGCGATTGAAGTGATCTGTGTCCGGCCGATTCGCCTGATATTCCCATGGCACTTTGGCGCCGGCAGAACGTCGCGGGAAGAGGATCTGACCATCCCGAGTCCACGCCGGGAGGTTCGAGCCGCCGCCGCGCCTTTGTGGATTGCCATAGGTCGCCGCGAACCACATGGCCTGGCCTTTGGTCAATACACGGAAGTCGCTGCCGTCCGGACGCGCGAGACAGAGGTCACTCCAGTCGTGGCCCGGATCGGTCTGATGCCGACATCCCTGAAACAACAGCCACTGGCCGTCCGGCGACCAGCTCGGTCCGAAGTACAGGTGATCGCGATGCGCAGTGACGAGAACGCGCTCCGTCCCCTCGACACTGCTCGTCCAGATTTGGTAGCCCTCCGGACTGGCGAGGTGATACGCCACGCGCCGTCCATCCGGACTCAAGCTGAGGCCATAGGGCAACCCCTCATCGAGCCGGGTGAATTCGCGCGCATCCGTGCCATCCAGATTCATGCTGGAGATTTGCCCGCCCTCATCGCGCACCACCTGCACCAGGATTCGTTCATCGGAAACCAGCAGCGCGGGCGTGTAGAAAACCGCGAGGCGATCCTTCGTCGCAATCTCCGTCAACGTGTCGCGGTCGAGATCGTAAATCCAAAGCCGGGTCGGCGTCTGATGATAATACTTGCCGAACGGACGCCCGGGGCCGTCGCGACGTTCCTCCATGCTGAGAAAAATGACGCGCCGCCCGTCGGAAAGGAACGGCCCGGGCTGCCACGTCACTTGTTTCGGCACTTTGAAATCGAAGTAACGCAGCCCGGTGCCGTCGGCATTGATGACGCCCGTGCGGCCTTGTGAAGTGAAGAAGAGCCGTCCGAGCCGAGACCCAGCCGCCCCGCTGGTCCTCGCGCTTCGGCAGGCCGGCAGCAATGCAAGTGCGGAGGCGGTGATTCCCAGGGCGAGAAACGCGCGGCGACTTGCCGGTCGGGGTTTCCAAAGCAGCCGTTCCCCGCGCGCCATGTTGAGAATCTCCTGCTGCGAGATGGTGGGTGAAGTGGTGACAGTTTGGGTCATGGGCTCGGGAGAGCGGATTTCAGGGCCGTCGCGGGCGCTCGTCCTGCAACTCCATGGCGGCTTTGACAGTGTTGTTTTCCAACTGCACGGCTCCCGTCTTTTTGCCGATGCGGATGCCGGTCTTCTGCCGACCGCTGCCGCTGTCCTCGATAATGTTGCTGCGGATGATGGTGCCGTGCGTTGCCCCGTCCACGAAAATGCCCCAGCCTTCATTGTCCCGGACGGTGTTGTTCTCGAAGGTGTCGCGATGCGCGGCCATTGGCTCGGTTTCCGCACGCCAGTAAACGCCACCAAGCTTGTTGGCGATGATCGTATTTCGGCGAATAAAGTTGTCGCTGTCCTTGTGGCCGATGGACATCCCGTAACCGCCGTTCTTCTCCAGCCAGTTGCCCTCGGCCACGCCGTAGCGCACTCGCCAGCAAAAGAAAAATCCGTCGTCGTCGTTGGCGATCGCGCGGCAGTTCCTCACCGAAGGCCCCTGTGAGCCACTGCCGGGATGCAGCCCGAATCCGGCACAACGCTCAACTATGCAACCCTCCACTTTCACGTCGTTCGATTGCTGAAAGCTGATGCCATCGCCGTTGTAGTCGCGCACGAAGCAATTGCTGATGACGCAGTTGTCTCCTCGATAAAAGTAGATCCCGGCAGTGCGGCAGCCATCCACCTTGGTCGGGTTTTCCGCGCGATTGCCGTCCACGGACAGGTTCTCCACGCGGGCATCTTCAACGTTGTTGCCGCTGATGAGCGGAAAAATCGTAGCGGCGAAGCCACCATCACTCATCAGGATGTCCGCGTTCATGGGCCGGGACAGTGTGAAGTAGTTGGAATGCGAATTTAGAATCGTCCCGCACATGCCGAGGAAATTTCGCTGCGTTTTCGATGCCACATAAACGCCGCGCCCGATGCTGAAGCCTTCCGGGTTCTGCACGATGATGGCCGACTCGCCAAAGTCGCCATCTGCCGCGAGCGGCGAGCGATGCTCGCGGTCCTTCTTCAGCACCGTCTTCTCACCCGCCCCATGCACCGTCACGCGGCTGCGCAGATGCAGCGAATCGCGCATGAGGTATTCGCCTGGCCCAATTTCGACCACGCCGCCGCCCAGGTTGCCGACGTAATCCACCGCGGCCTGCAAGGCGCGATTGTCGCTGCCGATGATGTTCGCATCGCGCAGGCCGACCGTGATACTCACCGCCGGGCGGGCGTGCAGTTGGTTTTCGGCGTGTTTGCGACCGGCTTGGTCGGCCAACACTCCAGTGGCCGCTAGCGAGGATAATCCGCCAATCAGCAAACCAAACCGCGGGAAGATCAATATGTGCTTCATTCTTGTTTCTCCAACTGCTTCGAGGTGGCCGGCCAGTAAGGCGATTCCGTCCGAGCAGTTTTCAAGTAAGTTTCAAACCGGGCAACCAAGTCGGGATGTGACGCGGCGACGTCGCGCTCCTCGGCGGGATCACCGTTCAAATCGAAAAGCTGGAGCGGCTGCTTTGGCCCCGGGCGAAGGGCCTTCCAATTTCCGAGGCGAACAGCTTGTTGGAATTTCGTGGGCGGCCGTTCCCAGTACATGAAACGATCGTTCAGATTCTGGGGCTTGCCCCTAAGCCCAATGCCTGTAAGAAATTCATCGGGTGATGGGCATCACTTCGAACTCGGTGGGGCCGGTTTGACAGGTGTTCGTTAGCAGCCGGGGCCAACTGCTCACCGGCTGGCGCACCGCCCGCGGACAGGATCGTTGGCGTCGC
>CAILVY010000017.1 GCA_903837785.1 Candidatus Hydrogenedentota bacterium | reverse complement strand
CGAGAAGCTGCTCAAGGCCGGCCAGAAAGTGCGCGCGCTGGGCAGAACGAAGAGCAAGCTGGCGGCGCACAAGAAAGCCGGCGCGGAAATCCTTATCGGCGATGTGGCCGACACTGAATTTCTGACGAGGGCGTTTATGGGCGCCGATGCCGTGTACACGCTGCTGCCGACGGACCCGCGCTCGCCCGCCTATCGCGCCGAACAGGACCGTCAGGGCGAGGCTATCGTGAAGGCCATTGACAAGTGCGGGGTGCGCTACGTCGTCGCCCTGAGCAGCCTGGGCGCGGAGCTGCCTGAAGGGACCGGCCTGATCGCCGGCCTGCATGCGCAGGAAGAGCGGCTCAAACTCTTGAAGGACACGAACGTGCTCATTCTGCGTCCGGGCTCCTTCTTCGAGAATTTCTACTTCGAATTCCCGCTCATCAAGGGCCGTGGCATCGACGCGGGCGCCATTCCGGCCGACCTCGCCCTGCCGATGATAGCGACACGGGACATCGCCGAAGTGGCGGCGAAAGCGCTCATCAAGTGTGATTGGAAAGGCGTCGTCGTACGCGAGTTGCTCGGACCGCGCGACCTCACGTATTCCGAAGCGACGCGCATCCTGGGCGAGCGCCTGGGCAAACCCGAACTCGAGTATGTCCAGTTGTCCTACGACGAGCAGGCGAAGATGCTCGTGGATGCGGGGATGTCCCCGAGCTTCGCAGGCCTGTACGTAGAAATGACGCGGGCCTTTGCCGAGGGAAGGATCAAACCGCTCCGCGGACGCACGCTCGAGAACACGACCCTCACACATTTCGAGGACTTTGCGGGCGAATTGGCCCGCGTCTACAAGGCGGCATGACGGGGGCAAGTGCGGCAACACTCCCCCTCTCCCACGCGAAACAGCCCGCCGCGGCACAAGCTTCCGGCGGGCGCTTTCATGGGGGCGGGTGAACCTGATACGATGATGCCTCAACGGAAGACGGAGCGTGTGCTGCCGGTCGATGCGCCGCAGCGCACAACGACGAACACAAACGAAGATTCGCAGTGCGCAAGGAGTCATGCATGAAAACCAGCCGGCGTTCGTTCCTCAAGCAGGCAGCCGTTCTATCGGCCGCCCCCTTCATCCTCCCGTCCAGCGTCTGGGCCGCAAAGACCAAACCGAACGACCGCATCGTCATGGGGTTCATCGGCATGGGCAAACAGAATCACTGGCTGCTGGAGGACTTCCTGCAGCACGATCGTTGCCAGGTGGTCGCGGTCTGCGACGTGGACACGACGCGCCGGACGGCCGCGCAGGCCCAGGCGAACGAATACTACAAGAACAAGCCGGGCGCGGGTTCGCCGGACTGCAAAGCGTACAACGATTTCCGGGAGATCATCGCGCGGGACGATATCAACGCGGTGTGCATTGCCACCCCGGATCACTGGCACACGATCCCCGCCATCGCGGCGCTGCGCTCGGGCAAGGATGTCTATTGCGAGAAGCCGTTAACGCACAACATCCACGAGTCCATCGCGATCATGGACGCCGTGAAGGAGACCAAGGGGATCCTGCAGACAGGTTCGATGCAGCGGTCGATGGAGGAATTCCGCGTCGCCTGTGAACTCGTGCGGAACGGCATCATCGGCAAGATCAGCCGCGTGGAATGCAGTTTCGGCCCCCCGGGAATCCCCTGTGACTTGCCGGAAGAGACCATGGAACCCGGGCTGGACTGGAATCTGTGGGTCGGGCCGGGCCCGATGCGTCCGTACAATTCGGTGCTGAGCCCGCGCGGCGTGCACGATCACTATCCGAACTGGCGGACGTACAAAGAGTACGGCGGGGGCGCGGTGTGCGACTGGGGCGCACATCATCTCGATATCGCCCAATGGGGGCTGGGCATGGACCACAGCGGACCGGTCGAAGTGCGTCCACCGGACGATCCGAAGGCAACTTCGGGTGCGGTGCTCACGTATGAAAACGGCGTCAAGGTGATCCACGGGGGCGGCTTCGGCATCCACTTCTTCGGCGAAGACGGCGAGGTCAAGGTCAATCGCGGCCAATTCGAGTTCTGGCTCAAGGGCAAACGGATTGCGGGCTTTGTGAAGCGGGAAGAGGGCGGCTCGCTCGATGCGGCGATTCAACTCGTCCAGAAGGATTTCCTGAGCAACGTGAAGACCAAGCTCTATGTGAGCAGGGATCACATCCGGAACTTCCTGGACTGCGTGCAGTCGCGCGAGAAGCCGATCACGAACGAGGAAGTCGGCGGCCGCAGCGCCATCTGTTGCCACCTCGTGAATCAGGCGTATTACAATCACGCGCTGATCCAGTGGAAGCCCAAGAAGATGCGCTTCGCGCGCGGCGGCGGCAAGCCCGAATGGCTTACGCGCGACTATCGCGCCCCCTGGAACGTATAGGCGCAGCAACGCTGGAGGAAGGCCGGATGATGCGTTGGGGACTGCCCGTCCTGATGCTGGTTCTTGCGGGATGCGCCTCGCTGCATCCCGCGCCGCTCGTCGAGAAAGTGGGGGTTCCCATGGAGGGCCTGTACCCCGTGCGGGACTTCGGAGCGCTCGCGGATGGGGTGGCGGACGATACGGCGGCCATCCAGCGGGCGATCGATTGTGCCGCGGAAAAGGGCGGCTCCGTGTACCTGCCGCCCGGCCGGTATCGCGTCGCCGGGAGCCTTCAGGTGAAGCCCGGCGTGACGCTGCGGGGCGCGAACACGGCCCCGATGTCGATCACGCCGCTGACGGGCACCATCGTGCTGGCCACGGGCGGCCGCGATGACGAAAACGCACCGGCATTGTTCGAAATGACCAACGCCACCACGGTTTCCGGACTCACGGTGTACTACCCCGACCAGAAGGCGAACGACATCCACCCGTATTCGTGGACGGTCCACATGCAGGGCTTCGACACGACCCTCGAGAACGCGACGTTCATCAACAGTTACAACGGAATCAAAGTGGGGCCCGAACCCAACGTGCGTCACCGCATTCGCAGCGTCGTGGGCTGCGTGCTGCGGCGCGGGCTCTTCGTGGATGCCTGCACGGACATCGGCCGCGTCGAGAACGTCCAGTTCCATTGCCACTGGTGGAGCGACACGATCACCGGCGGGGACGGCGACACAATCATGAAATACATGGTTGCCAACCTCGAGGCGTTCGTGTTCGGGCGAACGGACTGGGAGTACGCGTCGAACAACTTCGTCTTTCCGGCGAAGATCGGATGGCGTTTCATCAAGACGGATGCGGGCACGTGCAACGGCCATTTCACCGCGAATGGGGCCGACGCCTGTGAGACGGCCATCCAGGTGGACGCCATCCAGCCCATGGGCCTGCTGATTACGGGCGGGCAGTTCGTGGCATTCACGGGCTCGGATCCCGTCGAAGTGCGGATAACGCCGGACTGCAACGGCAATGTCCGCTTCGTCAACTGTGCCTTCTGGGGACCGGCGCTGCACAACGCGGTCTTGCAGGGCCAAGGCACGACCTCGTTCAGCGACTGTTATTTCAGCAGTTGGAGTGAAGCGGGGGGTGCGCTGGTTCTGGCGGAGGCGGGGCGGCTGCAGATCAACAATTCCACGTTCGCGACCCCCAATGCAGCGGACGTCGAGCTCGGCCCCAGGCTTGATCATGCGATTATCCAGGGCAATAATGGGCCGTTCGGGGTCCGTGTCCGCGGGGACTGCGAGGGCAGGGCGATCCTGAGCAACAACGAAGCCCCCAAGCCGCTGCCGCCGAAGGCGAAGTGAGTAACCACGAATTTGGCGAAGCGTATCGGGAAGGGCACAACGAAAAGGAGCGAGAAGATGAACAGAGTAATGATCTTCGGCGTGCTGGGACTGGCACTGATGGCCGGCACGCTGGCAGCCGTTGCCGCCGAACCCCTGAAGCATCCTGAATCGACGGCCGGTTGGGAAGACCTCTTCGCGCCGGACTTGTCCAACGCGTTCTATCCGAAGGGCGTGTGGAGCTTCGAGAAGGGCGAACTCACCGCGACGGAAGACCAGGCCATCTGGACGAAAGCCGACTACGAGAACTTCGTTATCGACCTCGAATTCAAGAACTCGCCCGCGGCAAACAGCGGCGTCTTCCTGTATTGCAGCAACATGGCCAAATGGGTCACCAGCTGCTTCGAAGTGCAGATCCTCGACGACTATGCGCCCAAGTGGGCCGATGTTGCGCCGAACTGGCGTTGCGGCGGTGTCTTTGGCCGACTCGCCCCCGCGAAACAGGTCGTCAAACCTGCCGGCGAATGGAACCGCTACACGATCCGATGCGTGGGCAAACAGATTGACGTTGTGCTCAACGGCGAACTCGTTGCCTCCATGGATCTGAACAAATGGACGGATCCCAAGAAAAACCCCGACGGCTCCGACGCCCCCGAGTGGCTTGGCGGTCCGCTGAGCGCCATGGCGACCAAAGGCAAGATCGGGCTCCAAGGCAAGCATGCCGGCGCGCCCATCTGGTTCCGCAACATGAAGGTTAAGCGGCTGTAACGCCCCGAACGGGCAGTATTCCCCCCGGCCGAATCCGGCATAAGCGTCCGCCCTTTGGGGCGGACGCGCCGCTTTTCAGGGCGTGACGTCACGATTGGACGCGGTTCATCCACCAGATTGCGGCGTTGAGCATGGAAGCGAAGCTGACCCACAGCCAATAGGGAAAGAAGAGCGCGGCGGCCAATCTGGAGATGGGAAGGAAGGCGAGGGTCGTCGCCGCAATCGCCAGCCACAACGCCAGGATGTCTATCAGGGCGAGCCCCGGCTGCTGCATTCCGAAGAAGAGCGGCGTCCAAAGGGCATTCAATACGAGCTGAAGCAGAAAGAGGCCGAGCGCAACGGCCAATGCCGGCCCGGCGCCCTTGCGCCAGACCAGTGCCGCGGCGATGCCCATGGCGAGGTATAGAAGCGTCCACACCGGCCCGAAGATCCAGTCGGGAGGATTGAACCACGGCTTGTTCAATGTCCGGTACCAGTCGCCCGGACCCGATATGGAAAGGATCGCGCTCAGGGCAGGAGCGGCAAAGGACAGCACGACAAATCCGAAAATCGAAACCAGTTGCCGAAACATGGGTTCACCTTCCTCCCGGTTGTGGCCCGTGGCCGCCGCATTTCACGGTCGCCTGTACGAGGTCATTTCGGACGCGCCGCGGGCATGCGGGTATCGAGCGGCGGCAGCGCCGGAAACGGGGCGTGCGGTTCGTCCTGATACCAGTAGGCAACGGAGGCAATGTCGTCCGACAATTTGAGGTACTTCCCGTCGTTTCCCCAGCCCAACGCCTGAATCGTCACGCGCAGGTCGTTCTCGTAGCAGATGGGATCCTGAATGTGCCAGCGATAGAGGCTCCAGAAGCTCGGGGGGCGGGCATTCTCGTTGGCCGGAAGCGTGGTTCCGGCATAGGCGGTCGTGTAGGGCTCGGCGAAGCCGTAGCTGCCGCAGAAGTAATCCTCCGTTCCGGTGCCGCAGATCGTGGGAAACTCGTTGTCACCGTCCAGGTAGAACTTGACCTCGCCCTCTCCGAACCACCCCTTGTGAAACTGGGTCCACGCGAGGAAGGTTCCGACGTAGCGTCCTCTCCCTCTTACGCTATCAAGGATGACATAGGGGTTGCGATCCGAGGTTTGCGCATGCCGCCATTGCGCATGGAAGTAGGCCGCATTCGCCGGGACCTCCGTTTCGGCGTACGTGATCTGAAAGGCAAGGAGTTCCAGGTCCGTGGCGGCATCATTGGAGAAGGTAATCCGGGCGTGTTTGCGGAACGGCATCGGCCAAAAGCTGTTCAGGGCGTTCTTCGGGTTCACGACCACGGCGGCCGAATTCACACGGGCGAAGGTCTCGTGGCCCACGGCAAAAAAATCCGGCGCGGGCACCTCGATGGAAGGCCTCTCTTCTCCATCCCAGTAGAAGCGCAGGACATGCGCCCGCTTCAGGCCCTCGACGAGCCAGATGTGCTGGATAATGCCGGGGCCGTCCACATCCATCAGCGTTGCCGTCTCTCCCGCATTGACGCGAAGAAACGGCCGCACTTTCCAGCCTTGGCCCAGGTCGTCCGCGGCCCGAGCGGAGGCCGCGGGTTTCGGCTCGGCAGGATTGGGAATGGCCATACCGCCCTTTCCCTTTTCGCCGGTCGGGTTCTCAGCGCAGATCGAACGCGTCCGCGCGTCCGTCAAGAAAGGCAATGTGTTTAATCCCGCCAGTGGATTGGATAAGGCGGACGCGGGCGCTTGCCCGAAACCGTCTTGCGCGGCCAGGCTCACGAGCATGCATAAGCCGCATGCCCACGATATGAACTGCGAGGAGTTGATCATTGCCGTTCCCTCTGCCGTGTGAAAGTGTTGTTCCCCATGAAACCCGGCACGTTGCTCACATCCTAAGACGCCGCACAAGGCAATGCAAGAGGCCGCGAAAGATGGCGGAGGGACTATCACACAAGTGCGAAGACCGGCGTGCCGTCTTCTTCGGTCTTGTTGACAATGTCAGGGACGTGGTCTTCGGCAATGCCCAATCGCGCCCACACCTCCCGGTTGAGCAAGGCCTGCATCATGTCGTCAGGCCGGCTCTCCGTCTCCAGGATATCGGAGATCAGCTCCGACGTGCGGACCGTTTCGGCCAGCAGCTGCGCCTCCGGCGACGCGTTCTCCGGCTGGTTGTGGCACGTGACCGCCTGCGTCAGCAACGGCGGAAGTCCCCATTGATCCAACAGGAATCCGCCGATTTCGCCGTGATCGATCCCGAGCAGTTCGCGTTCGGCATCGGCGTTCCCGCCGCCGGCCTCCCCGAGGCCGGCATAGATTCCTTCATAGACGTCGGGAAAGTACTGATCCAGAATGAGCAGGCCGAGATCATGCAGAAGCCCCGCCATGTACGCCTCTTCCTCGATGAAGGCGTCGCGCGCCGTGGCGGAGCGCGCGATCGTCCGGCCCGCCACCGCGGTCCTCAGGCTGTTCCGCCAGAACTGCCGCGGGTTCAGGTGGGGTCCGATGGACTTGAACGTCTGGATAAGGGCGGCGGAGGACACCACCTGGCCGATCTCCCTGAGCCCGAGGCGCACAACGGCGTCCCGCACGGACACGATGGTTCCCGACACGCTGCTGTAGAACATGACGGAATTGGCCACGCGAAGCACTCCGCCGGCGATGCCGGGGTCTTCCTCGATGACCACGGCGATTTCCGCGCTGCCCGCGGAATCGCTGTGCAGCAGACGCTCCAACTCCAGGATGATGGAGGGCAATGTCGGGAGGTCTTCGACTGTGGCGAGTTTGACCGCAAGTTCGTCCCGGAACGTGCCCATAGAAACCTCCGCGCAAGTCCTGGAGCCCTGTGGACTCCCTCGTCAACGATTGTCCGATTGCCTCATACTTGAACGCCTGGATAACGCTTCCCCTATTGTACAAGGGAATCCGCCCCGGCTCCACTCATCGAAGAACCGGCAGAAAGCCGCATATTTCCATGCCCCGAACTGGTAGCAGCGCACTTGGGCGAAGGCTCCTTGCGGACGCGGCAATATGATGCTGGCCGGTCATCCCGCTTTCTGCGCCCAGGGCATGGTCAGTCCCAGCGCTTCGGGCGGTTGCGGAATGTAGTACAGGTCGAAAACCATCCAGCCATTGGCCCCCGGCGCATCGTCCATGTAAATCTGTGCCGTGAAATCATTTTCCGGGGAGGGTTGCTCGATCACGAAGGGGTGCATGGGCCGCGATTCAATATCCTTTGGAACGACCGTCACCCGCGCGCGCGGCAGGGGAACCGGGATCTCGCCCACCTCCACATGCGCGCCGTCCCACCGCACATTCTTGACGCGGTATTCACCGCCTTGAACGATCAGGATGTCCTGGCCGTCCACGAGAATCTTGAATCGTCCAAAGAGCACGGCGTCGCTCCGGTGCGATTCCAGCAGTTCGCGGTACTGTTGCTGCTGTCCGGCAGTGAGCGATTCGATCTCGCGCCGGTTCGGCGTCTGTGCCAGCCGTTCGAGCGCCCGGTCCCGATCCGCGAGCAGGGCCTCGGCGTTCTGCATCAGTACATTGACGCCGAAGAGGTCGTAGTTGAAGCCGGGCACCGCCCGGAAGTCCGCCACCGCCGCCTTGAACCGTCCGCACGCATCGGCCAGCGCGTCACGATGCGCGCGCGTCGCCGCCTCTGCATAGTCGAAGTAGGCGAAGATGGTTTCGACATAGCCGATGTTTGTCCGGATAAGATTCGAAGTCATGTTCAGACTCGTTTCCACGGCCTCTGCCGTTGCGGCGTCGCGCATCCGCCCGCGAACTCCGGAAAACAAGCTCATCATGCGTTCCGCGGTCGCCCGTCCGTGTTCGAGAGCACTCAGTGTTTCGGCTTTCCACGGGGCGCAGCGCAAGTAGATCTTCTTCAGAAACGCAAGATGTTCCTTTCCCCCGTCCACCACGGGATATCCGTCGGCCGGGAACGTGCCCACGCGCAGGTGGAGCAGCGAACTGAACTGGCCATGCGCAATCGGCTCGATGAACAGCCCATACTGATACGCCACCGGCGAGAGCAGGTAGATTTCCGCCATTGCGTCCGCGGCCTCTCGCCCGAAATGAATGGCGCAAAAATCACGGGCGATTGCCTCCACGGACTCATTGGGATTCCACATGAGCCGGTAGAGGACATAGCTGTATGCGCTCCCCGTGCTCCCGTCGTTCCGGTCGAGGCCCGCCAGGGCGGCCGCGCCGCGCACGTTCGTGTTGGGCGCGGCCAGAAAGGTCTGCAGGCCCCGCTGAAAGTACTGCCCGGAGAAGGTCGGAAAAAGATGCGATCCGCCGCTTTCGTAGTAATTCATCTGCTCGAACAGGACCACGGTCGGATGCGGTGTCAGGTTGAACGTGGCGTTGTACGGCTGAAGCCACCAGCGGTCGCCCCGGGTGATCTTCGGCATCAGATACAGGTTCGTATCCGGCACGTCCTTGAAGATCGCCCGGAACACCTCCGGCTGGCAATGCACCTCATGCTCCCGCAGCCCCCACGTGAAATGGAAGTAGGTCTTGCCAAACTCCCCCACCACCACCTCGTGCACCTTGTTCACGAAGGTCCGGAAACGCTTCTCGTAGGACCAGTCGCAGTCCGGCGCATCGTGGGTTACGTCGAAGGGCGCATAACGATCCCAGAACCCGGAGATGTCGTCGTTGCACAACTCGATCCCGTCCAATTCGGGCAGCGCCGTCAACAGCATCCGGAACTTCTGCTGCACCGCATCCCAGAGTTTCGGATCGCACGGCGTCAGCGACGCCCCGGCTTCCTCGATAAGCGACGGATGAAACGTGAACTCATTCGCGAAGCTGAAATACTTCATGTGCAGCGAATGCGCATACTGGATCAACGCCCGGGTTCTTTCCCGGTTCTGCCGGTTTGTTTCCGCTTCCGGCTCGCTATGCCACGGCACCAGATCCAGAATGGCCGCCCCGCCCACCCAGTTGAAACTGTGGCGCAAGGCAATCTTCATCTGCTCCGGATCCTGGCCCCCGAAGGTCTTTCGGCTCCACGCCGCGCCGAAGCGCACCTTCATCGCCGGAATCCGAACCGTGTTGATGTCCGGAATCCGCTGCTCCACCTGCATCCGGTCCCAGATCCAGTACAGCCCGTTCACGTCGCCCAGTATCGAAGCGCCTGCAACGACGATCGTGCGCGTATCACCCTGCTTCATTGTCGTGATGGCATATCCGTCCGGATCGCCCACGGCGCCAGGTTTCAGCGAACCTGAATTCATCCGTTGCGCCGTTTGTGTGTTCCGCGCGGCATCTCCGACGAGGATGATGTTCCCTTCCGGACAAGGCTCCTGGTCCGAGACGGTGTCAAACGCAATATCCAGGGATTTGCCGAACGCCCGCAGGTCCTCGACCGCGACTCGGACGGCCTCATCTCCGGCGTGCGCCTGGCCAAGCACGATCCGCCACGACTCCACAGCCTCCGCACGCGTCCCGGCCACGGCGGCGAGCACAACAAGAACCATCGAACAGCCTATTCGCACCGGGCATATCCTCCAGTTGATCGGCCACAGCATAGCGCCTTCTCGCCGAATGTGCCATTCCGGACCTCGTCGACGGCCCGGAAGGCAGACGGGAATCAACGGGGCGATGAGTCCAGAGCGTCTCGCTGAACGCGCGCCCAGAGATGATTCGGGTTCTCCTTGAGTGCCGCGTCGAGGTGTTCTTTTGCCAGGGAGAGGTTGCCAAGGCCGCGGAAGCCGAGAAAGGCGAGAAAATGGGCTTGGGCGCGCTGCATGCCGCGGGCCTGTTTTTCGCCGAATTTCAGGAAGAAATCGACGGGTCCGCCCTTTTCCAGTTGGGCGGTTCCGTCGGCGACGAGGGCATCGAATAAGTCCTTGGCCTCGCTTGGTTTACCGAGTTTTGCGAGGGCTTCCCCCTTGTAGTAGCGGAATTCGGAAGGGCCGGTCTCGACCTGGGCGGCGGCTTCGAGACAGGAGCGTGCCTGGGCGGCGTCCTGGAGGGCTTCGCAGGCTTGGGCGCGGAGGAGGTGGGTGCGTGCGGCGGGCGGGTCCTGGAGGGGGCGGTCAACGCCGAGGGTTTCGGGGTAGTCGAGGGCCGCGTCAAAATCGTCCAAGGCTTCCTGGGCGCGTCCGGCGCGCAAGGCGGCCATGCCGCGCAGCGTATGGGCCTCGACATAGGTGTCGTGGATTTCGGTGCCGCCTTCCCAGGTGTCGAAGCGCCGGCCGGCAAGCATCTTGATGGCGGCATCGTATTGGCCGGCCTGGACATAGAGCTGGATTTGGCGGGCGACGAGGTCGCTGCGCTTGTCGGTCGTATCCTGGTTGCGGCACAGCAGGGCGAGGCGGGTTTCCGGGGGGGTGCCTGCGTTGGCGTAGAGTTGTTCGAGTTCGTAGAAGACGCGGGGGTCTCGGTTGTCGCAGGCGACGGATTGTTCATATTCGGCGATGGCGTTCGGGATGCCGTCGTCGCGTTTGGCATAGGCGTAGCCGAGGTTGCGGTGGACGGTGGCAAAGCCGGGGTCCAGGTCCCGCGATTTTTCCCATGCCTGGACGGCTTCCTCGGGCTGGAGGTCGTACAAGAGGTTGCCGAGATAGTAGTGGGCACGGGCCAGGTCCGGACAGGTGGCAATGGCATGGCGCAGGACGGCGATGGATTCGAGGCGGTAGGGGAAACAATAGGCGGCGGGCATGCCGTTGGCCGCTCGATAAAATTCGGCGGCGCGCGCGGCATCGCCTTTTTGGGCGGTGTAGTAGCCGAGGTCGTAGTAGAGCATCGGGTAGGTCTCAGGATGATCGCCGGTGGCGCGGCGGGCCAGGACTTCGATGGCCTCGTCGAAGAGGCCGTTCGCGGCATAGTCCGAGGCCAGTTCGAGGTAGGATTCCACCGCATCGCGCATGCGTTGCGCCAGGGATTCCCGGGCCTGTTCCGCGGCGTGCGCGTTGCCCGCGGCCTGGGCCGCAAGCAGGACCTCGTTTCCGGCCCAGAAGTCGAGCGGGTCCACGCGGAGCGTGGCCTCGGCCTGTTCCGCGGCTTCGGCGGTCCGGCCCAGGCGGCGCAATACGGCGGCGCGCAGGTTCATCGCCTTCGTGTCCATTGCGCCCGTGGCAAGGGCCTGCCCGAGATGATCGAGCGCACGTCCAAGATCTCCCTTGCGGCAGTCGAGCTGGGCCAGTGCGTAATTGGACGCGGAATGCCATGCGGCGCTCCATGCGGCACGGTTGTAGGCGTCGCAGGCGGCCGCATCGTTTCCCTGCCCCGCGAGCGCCACGCCCAGGTAATAGTGCGGCTCGCCGTCCTTCGGACGCGTATGGTTCTTTGTGAGCCGCGCGAGGGCGCGCTCGAGGTGTGCCTGCGCGCGGTCGTAGCGGGCGCGCTTGCAGTCGTCGATGGCGAGGGCCGTGTTGGTTCGCACGTCGTCCGGGTCGCGTTTCAGGGCCTCTTCGTAGTAGGGATAGGGTTCGAGCGTGGGGTTGTAGAACTGTTCGAGGCGCTGGCCTGCCAGATAGAGTTCCTCGACGGTCTTGAATTCGGCCGGGGCGGGCGGGGGTGTCACAACTTCCGGCATCGGCTCGGGATCGTAAGACTTGGGCTGATACGCGACCAGTTCCCTGCCTTCGGCATCGTAGAGCGCGGCGCGGAGGTCGTTGTCCGCGGTTTCCGGCGGAATGCTGACGCCTTCGGCGTAGGGCGTGGCCGGGTCAATGGCAATGGCCTTGTCGAGCAGCGTGACGCCCTTGGCGCTCAGCATCACCCTCGCCTGGAGATGCCGGGCGGCGGTGTTGAAGGCGAGGCGCGCTTCGCCCGCGGCGGGGCGCGTCAGGTTCACGGCGGCGTCGAGGGTGGCATTGCAGAGGCCGCCGAGGCCGCGCAGCGGGAACCAGCTTTGCGTGAACACTTTGACCTCGTGGGGCTGGATCCAACTGTAGTCGGGCTGGTTGTCGGAATAGGCGCCCGCCATGATCTCGGCATAGGGCCCGTCGCTGTCCGTGAGCTTGACGCGGTCGCCGGTGGACTGGGTACCCCAGGTCCACAGCTTCATCCCCGGCAGGACATGATGGTCTCCGAGGTGAACGACGCCGGCGTCCTTGTCGTGATCGTAGCCGGCGAAGAAGTCCTCCTGGACGTTCCAGGCGAAGAAGGAGGTGGCGCCGGCGTTGTTCTTCCACCAACTGATGTCCACGCCCTTGGAGTAATCCACGTGGTTGAAGGTCTCCCGGGAGATGGGCCAATGCGTGAACTCGTTCTTGCCGTGGAAGGTGGCGAATTGCGTGCTGGGCGGGAAGATGACCTGATAGGCCGGGGTGGAGTGCACGGCCACGTTCGCCCAGAAGAGCATCGTGTGGACATAGGGTGTTCCGTTGAAGAGCTTCGCGGTCACATCCAAACGGGACTGGGCGGGATGCAGGGTCATGCCGATGAGCCATTTCATGCGATGCCGGCGTTCGGTCTCGCCAATCCAGATGGTCTTGCTGCCGTCCTCGTTGTCCGCCAGGAGATAGTCGACGGGCATGAAGGTGGTATTCCGGTGGTGGTGGAACACGCACCACTCAACGCCGCCGGAGATCCAGGCGCCCAGCATGCCGATCAGGTCCGGCTTGATCACGTGCTGGCGGTAGAAGAAGTGGTGATCGTTCGTTTTGTCGTAGGCCTCGAAGATGCGTCCGCCAATCTCCGGCAGGACGCAGAAGCGGACATACTCATTCTCCAGATACAGCGCCGTGTAGTCTTGATCGGACTTCTCCTGCGACAGTGTGTCGAGCATGGGATAGGGATAGACCGGGCCCTTGGCGCCCTGATACGTGCGGCTCTCGTAGAAACGGGGATTGATATCCGCCGGGCCCACTTCATACGTGGGCAGGGTTATCGTCTCCTTCCATGCGCGGACGTCTTCCGCGGCGCGCGCGGAGGGCATGGCCAGGAAGGCCACCCATGCGAGCACTATTCCCCAACGCTGCCAACGGTTTGTGTACGGCATGGCGGAACTCCTGTCTGCGGCGGTTGAGCAGTGCGCGGGTGGGGGTCCAAAGGGGGAACACCACCGGGTGCATTGTGTAGGTGCCGAGGTGGGTTGTCAAGGGGGGGCGGGGTTCTCTCTGCACGGAGGAGGCGGAGGGGGAGAAACAGCGGGAAACCTCACGCAGAGGCGCAGGGGGCGCAGAGGGGATGGAGGAGGAGAAGAGATTTCACCACGGAGGGCACGCCATAGGCGGACAAGGGCACGGACCCTCCTTCGCCAAGGCTTCGGAGGGCAGGCGGGGGCGGTGGGTTTTAGCCGGGTCGAGGAGCACCGCTGCCTGCGCTGCGCTGGAGCGCGTGCCGTGCTTTTCTCTCGTTCCCAAATTTCATTTGGGAACGCACTTTTCCCGAAAAGCTTTGCTTTTCTCTCGTTACGGGGTTGTCCGCCTCCAGACATCTTGGGAACGAGAAGAACAATGTCTTGAAAGCGCGGAGGGCAGGGGGGCGGAGGGGATGGATGGGGAGAAGAGAAAATTCACCACGGAGCCGCGCCATAGGCGGACAAGCCACGCCATAGGCGGACAAGATCACGGAGATCACGGAGAAGATAGTGCCTCTGTGCCCTCTTTGTTCTCCGTGCGCTCCGTGACCTCCGTGGTCAATTCTTCCGAATGAACCAACCCCATACTACAACATTTTGAAACCACGGGAAGATCCTGCAGGATAAGACGCCGTGCCAAAGGCATTTCTGCTTCCGTGCCGGGCTAACACCGCGAGTGCGGGCGGGCAGTGTTGAGGCCGGAGGCCAGCCCGGCGTTGGGGCCTTCGGGAGGTCTCCGTTTCATCTTTTTCTCTCGTTGTGCCAAACCGGCGTGCTAGAATCCCGGTCTATCGGTGGTGTGACGGGTTCCATGCCTGAGGAGGATTCTTTGATGAGACTGCTTCGCAAAATCCTGAAGTGGACCGGCATCTTGCTGCTGGTTCTGGTGTTGGGGTCGGTGGCCGCGTTGTGCATTTACGGGCACGCGCCCGCGCGGCGGCCGGACCTGGTGACGGCGCTTCCTGCGGGCGTGCCCGCGCCGCCCCACGGCTATCCCAGCGAATACACGTCCATGATCGCGGGGTACTTCTTCTACGACCTGATTCCGATTGAGAACGGCCCGCCGGTGCCGGGTGTGGTGATGAAGGCCGATATCCAATACGGCACGGGGGACGGCATTCCGCTGTCGCTGGACCTCTATTCGGCGGAAGGCGCCAAGGGAGCGGCCCCGGGGATTCTGCTTTTCTTCGGCGGGGGCTGGCGACAGGGCCGGAAGGATCAGTTGCGGGTCTATGCGCAGTATTTTGCGCAGCAGGGGTATGTTGTGGCGGCGGTGCAGTACCGTCTGCGAGAAGAGGGGCTGTGGCCGAAGTCGGTTCAGGACGCGAAGTGCGCGGTGCGCTGGATGCGGGCGCATGCGGCGGAGAACGGGGTGGATCCGGAGCGCATCGCGGTGATGGGGAATTCGGCGGGCGCGTATCTGTCGCTGATGCTGGGCTATACGGCGGGGGTGCCGGAATTCGAGGGGAATGGCGGCTGTCCGGAGCAGAGCAGCGCGGTGCAGGCCGTCATCGACATATACGGCCCGACAGATTTCACGGAGCCCGTCCGGCGCGATCATCCGCTCATCGTGGGCTACATGAATGGGAAGTATGAAGCGGATCCTTCCCGCTATGAGAAGGCCTCGCCCATCCGCTACGTCACGGAGCAGAGCCCGCCCACATGTGTGATTCACGGGACGGTCGATCAACTGGTCCCCGTCACCCAGAGCGACCGGCTGGTGGAGAAGCTCAAGGAGAAGGGGGTCCCGCATTACTACAGCCGCATCAACGGCTGGCCGCATGCCATGGACGCCGTCGTGGCCGTGAACAACCACACGAAGGCCCTGGCCGTGAACTTCCTCGATCGCTATCTCAAGAATGCGGAAACCGGGAAGAAGTGAGAGGAGTGGCGGGCTGGTCCGCCTGTGGAGGATTCCGCTGCGCTCCGCCCACCCTACGGTCGATCTTAATCCGACTGGCGGACCGGGGTTCTTTCTTCGCCCTGGGCATCGCCTTGGGTCATGGCGTTTTCACGGGCGCGCGCCGCGGCCCAGCCGGCGAGCAGTGCGGACGGGATGGCTATCAAGCAGGTCAAGAGGACGGGCTTCAGGAGAGGCAGCCCGAGTTCGTTCGGCGCGGCTATCCACATGAACAGATAGGTGCCGGCCCCCCAGGTCAAGGCGGCCAGCACGGCCGCGGCAAGTGTCCGCACGAGCAAGGGCCACTTCAGGCGGGACAGGGCGAGGCCGGACACGCCCCCGAGCAGGACAACGATCGTGATTGGAAACATGCTGTTCGAATTCCTCCCCTGGCCACGATTCGCGCCCGACGCGACCGCGCGGCAAGGCGCCTCGGCCGCACGCATCGTCCCCAGTATCCGCCGGACTGCTTCACGAGGTCAAATCGCGCCGGGATGGCCGCAGCGCCACGCCTGTGCGCGGTTCAAGAAGTTCCCCCGCGGGAAGCGGTTGGGGGCGTCCTGTTGACAAGCTCCGGGAATAGCGGGAGAATGATGCGCGAGCTACGCAAGCGAGTCCGGAAGGGAATGCTGAAGAGAGAGGGAGGTTGATTTGTCCATGCACGGAATGAACAAGGCGAAGCGTGAAGAAGGACGCCGTTCGCGCCGGTCATTTCTCCAGACGGCCCTGGCTTCCGGCGCGGGGTTGAGCGCGGCCGCGCTGGGCTGCTCGCATCTGAGAAGCCATGCGGGCAACGATGCGCGGATCGCCTTTGTCACGGCGAATCTCGTGGCCCGGGTTTCGGGGTACCGCTTTGAATTGGCACGCTGGGGCGAGCAACACAAGCAGACGGTTGCGGCCACGGATGCCGCCGCATGGCGTTCGATCTGCCGTGAGATCGCCGCGCATGGCTTCAAGGCGGTGGAGGTCTGGGAAGCCCATGCCGCGCCGGAAGTGATGGACCGTGGCCGCGGCGCCGCATGGAAGGCCATTCTGGACGATTGCGGGCTCCAGGCCATCGGCTACGGGGGCGGGCTGAGCCGGAAGACCCTTGAAATCTGCCACTGGCTGGGCATTCCCCAGATCAACGGATGGATTGGGGAGCACACGCCGGAGCAGGCAACCACGCTGTGCCGGGAGATGGGCGTCCGTTTCAACGTGGAGAATCATCCGCAGAAGAGCGCGAAGGAGTTGATGGATGTCGTGGGAGGGGGCAACGACTGGCTGGGGGTATGCATTGATACGGGCTGGCTGGGCACCCAGGGGGTCTCGGGACCCGAGATCATTCGCGCGTGCGGCCCGCTGGTCCGGCATACCCACATCAAGGATGTCAAAGCCGCCGGCGGGCATCAGACCTGCCTGTTGGGGGACGGCGTCGCGCAGGTGGCGGGCTGCATCGCCACACTGAAGGAGATCGGCTATTCCGGCTGGTACTCCTGGGAGGACGAGCCGGAAGACCGGAATCCCTTTGACTCGGCAGATCGCAACCTGCGCTGGCTGGAAGAGCAACTGGCGCAGCGCGCCTGACAGAACCGCGGGGCAGCCAGGCGGGACGGTTGCCTTGCGGGGTATCGATCAGAAGAGTTCCTCGGCCAGCGCGACGATGATGCCCGCCGGGCCTCGCATGTAGCAGAGCCGGTACTTGTCCTTGTACTGAACCACCTCGCCGATGAGTTCGGCGCCGAGGGCGCGCAGGCGGGCCACGGTGTCGTCGAGGTTCTCGACCGCGAACATGATCTGCCGGAGTCCCAGCGTGTTCGGCGGGGCTATTGCCGGCTCGGCGCCGACCAGCGCCGGGCTGTGGAACTTCGTGAGCTCGACCCGCCCGTGGCCGTCCGGGGTCCGCATCATGGCGATGTCGACCTGGACGCCTTCGAGCGCGCAGATGCGGTCGACCCAGGGTCCTTCGACCGGCATCTGGCCTTCGAGCGTCATGCCGAGGGTGGTGAAGAAGTCCATGGCGGCCGGGAGGTCGTCAACGACAACGCTGACATGATCCATTCGCTTGATTGCCATGCCGCCAGTTTAGCAGGGGCCGTGCGCGGCCGTCCAGGCTGACGGAGGGATGGATCTTGTGCGGCTGTTTCGCGCCTTGCGGGGACGCAACCGTGCCCGTGGGTCGTGCGTGGCCTGTTGTGGTGCGCGGTATCCCGGCTCAGGTTGTCGCGGGGCTGCCGGTGGCGGCGTGGGCCTGGGCCTGGGCCGCGGCGGCCTCCATCGTGACGACCTGCATGCTCTGTCCGCGCACGGAAACGAGGGAAGTGGGCGCCCCGACGCCGTAGCCCTTCAGCGGGTTGTTCCAGAGGATTTTTCCGGTCATGGGGTCGAGGCAGTAGATGTAGCCGTTGGTTGACACGATGAGCCGGTCGTCTTCGAGCAAGAGGGTGACGAATCCGGATTTCATCTCGTCGTTTGACCAGACGATTTCACCCGTGTCGCGGTTCAGGGCGAGCGCATAGCCGTTCAGGCCCACAAAGATCAGGTCATCGAGATACATTGCCAAGCTCCTCGTGCTCCTGACAGGACACGCGCCGCGCGTGCCACGCCGCCGCGGCGCCTTGTCCTGCGTCAAACCAACGTCATCAGGCCGCCGCCCGCCCCGATTTTTCGAGGAGGCGCGGATAGGCGAAGCCGTAAATCGTGGGGGCGATGAAACCGATCAAGGGCAGGATGAAGCAGAGGGCCATGCTGTGGTACTGGTCCGCGAGAAAGCCCATGAACGGCGGGGCGATGGCGCCGCCCACGATGGACATGATCTGGAAGGAGGCGGCGAGCTTTGTCTGGGAGCCGAGATTGCGGAGGCTCATCGCAAAGATGAAGGGGAACATGATCGACATGAAGAGCCAGCAGAACGGCAGAACCATCCAGGAGATGTGTTTGATGTTGGCCATGACCAGCAGAATGATGATCGAGTTGGCAATGCCGTAGAGCGAGAGCAGCAGATTCGGTTTGATGAAGCGGGTGATCAGCGCGCCGGAGAAGCGGCCGATGGCGTAGAGGACCATGGCGATTGTGATGACATATGCGGCGGTGGCTTCGGGCCGGGCCGCGCCCGTGATGGAACCGTACCACGCGAAGAGCGGGGCCGTGAGGGCCGCACCGGACGCGTCTTTCGTAATGGCGTTCTCCAGGATGTAGTTCACGGCAAAGGCGTTCACGCCCACCTGTGCGGCGATATACAGGAACTGGGTGACGATGCCGAAGGTGAAATGGGGCTGACGGAAGAGGGGGGCCTTGTGTGTCGAGACGTCATCGGCATCGGCGGCTTGTCCCTCACCGCCATCGCCGTCAATACTCGGCAACTTGAACAGCGAGAAGATGCCGAACACGACCAGCACCACAAAGCCCAGCACGGCGTACGGAATAATCAGGGTGTGGAAATCGGCCGGGGCGCCGGCGGCCTGATGCTGGCCGAAAATGAACGCACCGCCGACGGTCGGCGCGATGATGTAAGCGACGGAGTTGAATGCCTGGGCGGTGGAGAGGCGTCCGGCGGCGCCGTCCTTGGGTCCGAGGACGGTTACATAGGGATTCGCGGCAGTCTCGATGCATGCGAGGCCGCTGGAGAGCACAAACAGCGCAAAGAGGAAAGACCAGAAGGTCTTGAAGACGAGCCCGGCCGGGATAAAGAGGAAGGCTCCGATGGCCAGCACCATCAGGCCCAGCAGGATGCCCCGCTGATAGCCGATGCGGCGGATCAGGAGGGCCGAAGGCAGGGCCATGAGGAAGTAGGCGCCGAAGACGGAGGTCTGGATGAAGCCCGACTGCGTCTTGCTGACCTCCAGGATGTTCTGGAAGTGCTTGTTCAGCACGTCCAGCATGGCATGGCAGAAGCCCCAGATGAAGAAGAGGGAGGCGACCATGAGGAACGGAAACAACAATTGATTTCGGGTCTGTTTCATAAAAATGTCACCCTGGTTGATTTCGCGGTTGCTGGGGCAGTCGCACGGCGGTATGGCGCGTTTCCCGGAACGCCAGCGCTTTGCCCGCCGTCCGCGAGGCGTTGCCAGTCTTCCCCGGTTTCCCTGCGCTGGCGGCGGCAATGCACACGATTATGGCTGCGGCACACCGGACATATCAAGAGGCGTCCTGCGCGCATGCGGGCCGGGGGCGACGGCCGGCCGGTTTGTGTGCGGCGGGCACTTGGAATACACTAACGCATTGTTCACGGATTTTCGTGAAGGCGCAGTCAACCCAGGAGATGTTGCATCATGTCGGAAAATACGGGACATTCGGCCGAAACGCCGGGCTCGACCCGGCGCGAATTCATGAGCCACGCGGTGCTGGGGGGCGCGGCGGTGTCGATGGCGGCCGCGGCCACGGCGGCCGAGGGTCAGCCGGGTGTGCCCTGGGCGCCCGACGGACGCATGGGCATCGGCATCAACCTCGAATATGTCCGGCACGGCGACAAGAGCCTCGCCTACGGCGTCAAACGCGCCGGTGAACTTGGCTACAAATGGGTCGAGCCGTGTTTTCTGGATGGCCGTTGCCTGCTGGCCAACGCCGGCTACTGCCACGTGACGAGCCTCGACACGGATCCCAAAGTCATCAAGGACATGTGCGAAGAGGCCGGCGTTCAGATCAGCGGGCTGTCCTCGCACTCGGATCTGCTCAATCCGGAATACGGCGTGCTCTATGCGCGGCGGGGCATTCGCTACGCGCGGGCGCTCGGCGTGAAGGTCGTCCAGATCACGGAGGACATGCATCCGCCGAAGTGGATCGACGAGGCCGAGGCCTACAACCTCATGCGGATCAACCTCAGGGCGATCTCGGAGACCTGCGAGGAAAACGGCGTCTGCATTGCCATCGAGCAGCATGGGCCGTACACCGCGAAGGTCGACCGCATGACGCGGATCCTCTCGCTGGTGGACTCGCCGTGGATCAAATGCAACTATGACTGCGGGAACACGTTCCTTGCCAACTCGGACCCGTACGAGATGCTCGAAGCCGTGATCGACAAGGTGGTCCACGTGCACGCGAAGGACATCTCCGTGAAACAGGCCGAGGCGGAACGCGGCAAGGTTACCGGCACCGCGGTCGGCTGCGCCTGCGGCGACGGCGTGATTGACTGGAAGCGGCTCGTGGGGCGGCTGAAGACCGCCGGGTATAAGGGCGTGCTCTCGGTCGAGTGCGGCACCGAGGAAGAAGCGGCCCGGTCGCTCGCGCACCTGACCAAGGTGCTGCAGGAGTTGGATGCCTGACGGACGGCCCGGGAAGATGCACAGCGAAGAAGATTGGGGCAGAACCTGCAACAGGCCAAGCAACACGGAGCAGAGAGTGGCATGAGAAACCGAATCCTGATCTTGTCATTGGCGTTCATCGCGGCGGGCGTTGCCGCCATGGCGCAGCAAGCGCCCAAACCGGTCTTTACGCCTGGGGCCGCTGCGGGGGAATTCAAATTCGACACGGGCGTGATGCAGGGCGTGATCCGGGGCGAGGGCAAGTCGATCGGCCTCGTTCCGGCCGAATTTGGTCCGAAGCATCTCGCGCTTGCGAAGACGCCCGGATTGCCGGGACTGCTGAATTACTACCGCGTCTTCAGCACGAATCACCGGCACGGGACGGACATGCGCAGCGTGCCGAGCGTGGCCGAAATCACCGCGCCGGACACGCTGAAGGTGCGTTGGGCGCCCGGCGAGGATCGGCCGTTCGCGCTGACCGCGACGTACCGGTGGTCCGCGCCGGACACACTCGACGTGGAGACGTTCGTGGAGGCCCAGGGCGCGCTGCCGGATTTCGAGATCTTCCTGTCGTCGTATCTCACGGAGCGCTTCACCGCCGCGCAGGTCTATGCGAAGGAACCCGGCGGCAAGAAGACGTTCATGGCCGCGGACCCGGAGCAGGGAACCTGGCAGATGTTTCCGCGCGATGCGGACGCGGTGCGCCTGATCAAGGACGGCCGCTGGACCTATCCGCCCAGCCCGGTGGACTGGGCGATACGTCCCGAGTTCGCGGCGCCCCTGCTGTATCGGCGGGACGCGAAAACGAAGATCGCGCAAGTGATGATGTCGCGGCCCCAGGACTGCTTTGCCGTGTCCACCCCGTGCAGCAACGAGGCGCATTACTCCCTGTACTTCTCGCTCTTCGGGAAGAGCCTGGCCGCAGGGGACACCGTGCGCGCCCACACCCGTATGATCGTGGGGCCGCTGGACGATGCGCAGATGGTGGCGCGCTATGAAGAATTCCTGCGCGCATTTCCGGAGGGCCGCTGAAGATCAGGAATGGGTCAGGAACGTCTTCTCCGCATCATCGGGGCTGAGACGGCAGGCCATGCTCTTCCTCGGTTCGGCTTGGCACGGGCAGGGTGGTGAAGATCCGCCCGTCAGCGTTCGACGCAGGCTTTTGCGCAATTCGGGCTGGAATCGCAGTTGTAGTCGTCGCAGTCGATGAAGCCGTCCCCGTCATCGTCAACGCCGTTGTCACAATTACTCTCTCCTTCCACGGGATTGCATGCGGGCGACGAATCGCAGTTGTAGTCGTCGCAGTCGATGAAGCCGTCCCCGTCATCGTCAACGCCGTTGTCACAATTGCTCTCTCCCTCCACGGGACTGCACGCGGGCGACGCTTCGCAGTTGTAGTCGTCGCAGTCGATGAAGCCGTCCCCGTCATCGTCAACGCCGTTGTCACAATTGCTCTCTCCCTCCACGGGACTGCACGCGGGCGACGCTTCGCAGTCATAATCGTCGCAGTCGACGAACGTGTCTCCGTCATCGTCAACGCCGTTGGCGCAATCGGTCTCGGTTGAGCTCATCCCTTCTCCTTCTCCTTCTCCTTCTCCTTCTCCTTCTCCTTCTCCTTCTCCTTCGGAGCCACAGTCGAAGAGCCCGCCGGGACCCACGGCATAATCATCCTCTGTGCCGCACTGGGAATGATAGCCGTCCGAATTGAAGAACTGAATTACCCGCAGCAATTCGGAGAGGTTTATGTGTTGGTCGTTGTCGGTGTCGGCCGAGTGGTATTGCGCCGCGGCGTTGGGCAGTGCGAGAAAGAGAATCATGGCTGCGGCCGCAAGACAGCGAACGGATGTGGATGCAAACATGACATATCCCCCTTTTTTCGAAGTCAATTGTTGTGTAGGCGGTTGTCTTCCGCGAATGCGCTTGCGTGGACGGTGGTTGCCTCGCGCTTCGAGCATAAGTGAGAATAGAATGAAAGTCAATCGCGTTTCCCGTGCATCCAGGCTCCGAACGCAGGGAGACGAGTTGATACAGTTCTTGAAAGCACGGGATTGGACATCGGAGGGCGCGATCGGCGTTCCTGTTCCCCCGCTCCTTGAGCGCCGGTGCATCGCCGGGGACGAAAATCAACCCGAGGGCGGCGGATCGATGGCCAGGCCTATAAGCCCATGACCCAGCGGGAAATCTGGTCTCGCCAGCGGTCGGGCAGACAGTGGATCAGTATGGATTGGATGCGAGCGTCCCAGCCTACGGGGTAACGCGTCCTGGGGCGGCGAGACTCAAGGGCATGCGACACGGCGCGCGCCACCCTCTCCGGCGGGATGGCGAGCTTCTCCACCTTCTCGCCCGCCAGACGCAGGGCGTCGAGGGGACGCGCATACAGTGCTTTCATTTCCGGGGACATGTTTGCCTGAAGGTGTTCGATATCCGTGCGTGACTTTTCGAGGATCGGCGTGCGAACACAACCGGGCTCGACAATCGCCACGCCAATGCTCCAGGGCCGCAGTTCCGTGCGCAGGGAATCCGCGACAGCCTCCAGTGCGAACTTGCTTGCCCCGTAAGGGGCCAGGAACGGCTCACACCAGAATCCGGAGTTGGAGCCCATCAGGACAATGCGGCCGCGCGCGATTCGGAGCAGCGGCAGGAATGCCTGGGTTACGGCAATGACGCCCAGCACATTCACCTGGAACTGCCGCTCAATCTCCTCCAAGGGCAGGAACTCGAGCGGGCCGGCAACCGCAATGCCCGCGTTGTTGATCAAACCGGCGAGCCCCGCAGTGCCGACCTGCTCCCGGACGCGCTTCACGGCGTCGAGGATGTGGTCCCGACGGGTAACATCGAGCAACAACGGCGAAATCGCCGGTCCACCTCTTGCCACCAGGGCCTCGCCGTCGTGGGCCTTTCGCACACCGGCGAAGACCTGCCAGCCGCGGCGGGCCAATTCCAGCGCGCAGGCTTCGCCGATGCCCGTTGAAGCCCCGGTAATCAGCGCGTATCTGCTTTCATTCCTGGTGTCCGGCGCCATCGGCCCTTCTCCGTGAATTGCACGCGTTTTGAGTACCCCCCGCCGGTTAGGGTTTGTACAGGCGATTCATGAAGATGGGATCCTCGTTCAGGGCGGGCTGAATCACGAGCTGGGGTTCCGACAGCAGGGTTTCGGCGAGTCTGGCGGCGTCCCTGGCGGTCTTGATGCTGTCCGAAGGCTGCCAGGCGAGGTCGAAGCGGAACTCGAAAATGCCGTGACTGTCGGCGAGGAAGTTTGTCATCCAGGTGTTGTCGAAGACGAGCGTATACGCGCGATTGGGGTTGGGGGGTGCGGCCTCGAGGCACCTGAGCGGCTGCGGCCCGCCGAAGCTGACGACGGGGGCGTCGCGCGTGACCCAGAGCCAGTGCCCGTCGGGGGTGCCGTAGTCGGCCCAACTGTCGATGGCCATCCAGTCTCGGCAGGTGTGCGGCAGTTGATCCTCGAAGGGGACAAAGGGGACGCCGCCGCAGGAGAGCGTCGGCAGGGTATTGCCGGTGGGCAGCGCGCATCCGATATAGAACCACTCCGGCAGTTCGGAGGATGTGCGATAAAGCCGAACCGTCAGCACGGCCCTGGGCTCGCGGTGGTAGATTTCAAGCGTGCGCGTCATCCACTTGAGCCGGGGATGCTTCATGGCCTGGGTGTACGTGGCAGTGTTGGCATTGGACTCGACCCGGGCAACGCCGGCCGGTTCCGCAAGGGTTTCTTTCATCGCCTGTTGGCGGCGTTCGGCGTCGGGTTTCTGCAGGAGATCGTTGTACTTCCAGCGCCCGTTGAAGGCCGTCAATTCCACGGAAACGAAGGTGCCGGGACTCTCGGTGAAGAGGGGCGTGTTCATGCCGGGCCATCGTGCGGAGACGGGCCATCCGTCCGCATCGGCCTCGATCGTGCACGCTGGATCGGACGGCGCCGGATGCACGTCTTTGTCGCTTGGGGTCAATCGGACGATCGAGTTGGGATCCATCTTCTCCATCCAGAAACGAACGCTCTTCCCGGGCACCTTGTCCGCGATCGTCGCATTGTCCGCTTCAAACGTGAGTTGATCCGGGTTCTCGGGCGCGGTGAATTGCGCGTAACCCGCCCGCGTTTCGACGGGCAGGACCAGGCCGGTTTTCGGGTCCTCCAGCGCGCTGATCTTCTCGCGCAGGGCCGTCGACAGCATCGTCACCCAGCCGCTCCAGGGTCCGGCGGCGGTGTTGGCGACGTAGTATCCGTGTTCCCGGGGGTAGAGGCCTGTCCGCGCGCGTTGCGCCAGGAGCACCTTCGACATCGCGAGGGGGTAGTAGGCGGTTCGGGCTTTTTCATTGAATTGCGCCCATGTATCGATCTCGTGCGGCTGGCCGATGCTGTCCGCCGAGCCCCAGGTATGCTCGTCAAAGAGGCAGAGCTGGCGCAGCAGCTTGTCCGCGGCGGACGAAGTGGCTGCATCCACGGCCTCGCCCCAGACCGGACTCAGCGCGGCCGTGAGATTCCGCTTGGCGCGGCGCGACGCCGCCACTTCGCGCGGACCCGAAGCACAGCCATTGACCCACCAGTCGGTGAATTCGCCCGTGTACTCCGGCAGGCGATCCGCGATGTGCGGTTTGAGATCTTCCAGGGCCTGCGAGACGGTGGTCATGCGCAATTCGGGCTTGAGGCCCAGTTGGTTCCATGCCCCGACAAAGTCGGCCAGCCCCAGGAAGGGCGGATCGTTGTCCATGCGCCATTCGTTCGTCACGGAGAGCGGAAGCGACGGATAGTCATAGCCGCGCGCCTCCATCTCGCCGAGCTTCGCACAGAGCCGGGCCTGGGCCTTGCGCAGCGTTGCCTCCTCCGTGGGATAGAACTCGCCGCGCCGGGGCGGACGATAGCGCGTGTCGGTCGACTCCGGGACCGGGCCACGCCGCCACGAGTCGGCAAAGAAGTAGTAGAACCCGTTTGGGTACGTATCGCCGAGCCAGACGAAGAGGCGTCGGCCGTTGGGCATCTTCCACCAGAAGGCCATGGGCACCTGGAAGGGGGCGCGCCCGTTCGTCGGGTTGATGCCCATGAAGAGATTGGGTACATTGCGGTCGAGGAGCGCGAGGGCCCCCGCCCGGGGGAACCCGTTTACGTCATTTTGAATGCCGGTCTTCGGCGCGGCCGCCTCCCACACCTCTTCCGGCAGCCAGTGCAGCGTTGTCTGCCATTCGGCGGCATCCAGCGTCGGCGTCTGGTTCATGGCGAGCGCGGAGATTTCCAGGCGCCCCGTCTTGATCGCGCGGAGGAGGTCCTGCCGGCGCATCGGCGCGTTCTTCTGCCACCAGTCATCAACCGTCAGGTTCGCCTCGGTGGTCCAACTGAACTGGGCCGCCTTCGGGGCGCCCTCCGTCGCCAGCACGCCGTCGATGGCGATGTCCAGGTATCGGGTCTGCTGTTCGCGGCACACCGCAGGGTGATCCGTGAACCCCACGTCCGTGTGCGACATGTGGACGATATCAACCCGTTTGATCTTCTCCGGCAATTTCGGATCCTCCGCTGACGCACGGCCAACCATGGCCATCGACACTATCGCCGCCGATAGTATTACCGCAAGCGTCTTCTTCATGTCCATCCCTTTCCTGATCCCCCCGGATTCATATTCTAAGTGCAACGGTTTGTTGCGGAGGGGGTCAGTAGCCTTTTTCCGTCGGAGCCGTCCGTCGCTCACTTGTGAGCGGCGACGGACGAGCGACAGAGGGAAAAGGCGGCCTTTTCTGTTGGTGGG